>JALUXI010000024.1 GCA_027019045.1 Piscirickettsiaceae bacterium
AGCACTGGGTAATGGCGTGCCTATCGGTGCCTGTTTAGCCCAAGGGGAAGCGACAGAAGTCCTTGTCCCAGGCAACCACGGCACCACATTTGGCGGCAACCCACTCGCCTGCGCAGCCGCTTTAGCGGTTTTGGACACCCTTGAAACAGAAAACTGGGTCACCACGGTTGCTGAAAAAGGCGAGGCTTGGCTTAATCAACTCCAAGCTCAACTTGGCGACCTTCCATCGGTTAAAGAGATTCGTGGACAGGGCTTCATGTTCGGCATTCAACTAGATCGCCCTTGTGGCCAACTGGTACAGCAGGCATTGGCAAAACAGACACTCATCAATGTCACTCGTGATGACACTATTCGCCTATTGCCACCCTTTATCATGACCGATGAGCAGTTTACACAATTGATTGAGACGCTATCGGAACTCATTCAATCACTTTAAAAAACCTTTGAGAAACCTATGAAAACTTCAACCGTTAGACATTTTTTAACCCTAAAAGACCTCACCCCCGAAGAGCTACAAACCCTGATTCACCGTGGGATTGAACTCAAGATTCAGACCAAAGCAGGTAAAATTTACGAGCCGCTAAAAAACCAAACGCTGGTCATGGTGTTCGAAAAAGCCTCTACTCGTACTCGCCTTTCTTTTGAAATTGGCATGACGCAACTTGGCGGACACGGGCTTTTCCTTTCACCCGATGTCTCTCAGCTCGGTCGAGGCGAACCTCTAGAAGACAGTGCCAGAGTCATCTCCAGCATGGCCGACGGCATTATGATTCGCACCTTTGGGCATGAAATTGTGGAAAAGCTGGCTGAATATTCCAGCGTACCCGTCATCAATGCCCTGACCGATGAATTCCACCCCTGCCAACTGCTAGCCGATATGCAAACCTACTATGAAGAGCGAGGCAGTATCCAAGGCAAGACGGTGCTATGGGTTGGTGATGGGAACAATATGTGCAACTCCTATATCAATGCAGCAGCACAATATGACTTTAACCTACGAATTGCTTGCCCAGAAGGGTATGAACCGATGCAAAGCTTGCTCGACGCACACAGCGATCGAGTCGAGATCTACCGTGATCCGATGGAAGCGGCTAAAGGTGTGGACTTAGTCGTCACCGATGTCTGGGCGAGCATGGGACAGGAAGAGGAGCAGAAAAAACGAGAAATCGCTTTTGCCAATTTCCAAGTCAATAGCGAGCTAATGGCACAAGCCAAACCTGACGCCCTCTTTATGCACTGCCTACCTGCACACAGAGGCGAAGAGGTCACCGCCGAAGTGATCGACGGCCCTCAAAGCGTCGTCTTTAAAGAAGCCGAAAACCGCCTACACGCTCAAAAAGCCCTGCTTGAGTTTTTAATGGCGTAATCCCGATGCGTCTCACCCCTGCACAAGTCAACCAAATCAAAACTGCCGTAAGGCAGTATGCAGGGAAAGGGGCTGAAGTCTATCTTTTTGGTTCACAACTAGATGATACCGTTAAAGGCGGGGATATTGACCTGTTAGTTAAAGTCCCCACCCCTCTCGCAAACAGCATACAAACCGCCAATCAAATTGCTGCTGCTGTAATGATGGCCAATCATGGTCGGAAAGTCGATGTAATCATAGATGCTCCCAATTTAGACAAAGCCCCTATTATTGAAGTCGCCTTACAAAGAGGGATGAAACTATGACCAGACAGGATAATGAACAACGACTCAATTTTCTCAAAAAAGTCGTCCACCAAGAAATTCAACTCTTACAATACGCCTCAAACCGCTTATTTAACGACCATTTTTCCCCGACCTTCCCCTTCTCCAGCACCCATTTAACTGAGAAACTAGAAGACCCAGAATTTGCACTCGTGCTTGAAGCTTATACCAGCCGCTTCTGTCGCCTCCAAGATACCGTTGGCGACAAATTGCTTCCCGCATGGCTCTACGCCCAAGGCGAAATCCCCAAAACAGCCATGGAAAATTTAACCTATATCGAACGCCTAGGACTGTTAGACTCCGCCCAACAATGGGTTGAAATCCGCCTACTGAGAAATCAAATGGTGCATGAATATATTGACTCTCCACAACGGTTATTTGAAGCGCTGGAACTGGCACATGGATACGAACCGCAAATCGTTCAACTTGCAAAACAGTTAAGCTAACCTAAAAAAGCCGCAGAAGCTGGATGATGCTTTGCGGCTTTGTTGGACTTGTGAGTGGCTTAAGATGGTTACAACAACACCTTCTCCACACCGCCCTGTTCAAGCTTGGCAATGAACTCTTGCTTCCAGCCTTCACCGTAGCGGTTTTTCATCAGCTCAACAACGATATAGTCTGTTTTCAAACCTGTATTCTCTTCATAGCGATTCAACCCTTGCTGGCATGCAGGACAAGAAGTAAGAATTTTGACTTCATCATTTTTGACCTTCTTATCCTCACCAGTGAGTTCGACAATACCTTTATGCAACTCCTCCTCTTTGCGAAAACGCAACTGCATGGCAATATCAGGTCGAGCGGAAGCCAAAGTACCCGCTTCTGAACAGCAGCGATCACTCAAAATCACTTCTGATTTCAAGAGATCTTTCGCCACTTCCGTCCCGTCTGACTGCTTCATCGGATCATGACAGGGCGCATGGTAGAGATATTTTCTACCTGTGGATTCATCTAACTCAATGCCACGGCGTTGTAAGAACTCATGAATATCCAACAGCTCACAGCCAGGGAAAATCTTGCCAAACTCATAGGTCAGCAACTGATCCATACAGGTTCCGCAAGAGACAATCACCGTTTTTACATCTAAATAGTTCAGCGTGTTCGCTACTCGGTGGAACAGGGCTCGGTTTTCCGTGGTGATCTGGTGACTGACTCGCTCCTGCCCCGCTGCCGCTTGCGGATAACCACAACATAGATAGCCAGGTGGCAGAATCGTCTGTACACCCGCCTCATATAGTGAAGCAATGGTTGCCAGTCCAATATCGCTGAACAGTCGTTCAGACCCACAACCTGGGAAATAGAAGACCGCTTCGGTCTCCTCGCTGGTTTTCAACGGATCCCGAATAATCGGTACCTGTGTTGCCTCTTCCAAACCGAGTACCTTACGATAAGAAGGCTGATTGGGGCCAGTATTGAGTGGCTTGCGTACAAAATGAATTACCTGCTGGGTCACCTTCGGTGGATGATTGGTCACAGGCGGCAACTCATTTTTGCGTTCCACCAACCCTAAGGCTTTGAATAGCTTATGCCCAAGAGTGGTCGCAGTCGCCCCCCAACCAATCATGGTTTTACGCAACACATCAATGGTGACAGGGTTTTTGGTGTTCAAAAAGAACAGCGCCATCTTCACCATGATACTATTGCGTTTTTTACCCATATTAGTCAGAATTTGCCGCATCCGAATAGAGACATCGCCAAAATCAATATCCACAGGGCAAGGGGTTTCACACTTATGACAGGTGGTACAGTG
Organism: Piscirickettsiaceae bacterium; assembly: GCA_027019045.1. Classification (GTDB taxonomy): domain Bacteria; phylum Pseudomonadota; class Gammaproteobacteria; order Thiomicrospirales; family Thiomicrospiraceae; genus JALUXI01. Next base: position 3,437 of record JALUXI010000024.1, read on the forward strand.
ATCCGCTACATCATTCATTGCATCAAAGTGATGCAATGAAATCCCTCGGCGAGTCTGCTCTTCATACAGAAAGGCCTCAATAATCTGTCCTGTTGCCAAAATCTTATTACGAGGTGAATACAGCAGGTTAGCCCGTGGAATATGGGTTTGACAGACAGGCTTACACTTCCCGCATCGCAAGCAGTCTTTAATATCATTATTCAGCTCATCTAGCTCACTGGCTTCTAGAATCAACGCCTCTTCCTGCACCAACTGCAAAGAGGGGGTATAGGCATTATCCAATCCTGAATCTGGCATCAGTTTGCCACGGTTAAATAGCTGGTTAGGGTCAACCTTTTGCTTGTATTCAACAAACTTCTGAATTTTGTAAGGTTCGAGATATTGAATCTTGGTCAAGCCTATCCCGTGTTCACCTGAGATGACCCCACCGAGTTCAATGGCGATTTTCATCACTCTGTCCACAATCTGCTCGGCCTGATGAATCATCTCGTAATTATCGGAATGCACAGGAATATTGGTATGGATATTCCCATCCCCCGCATGCATATGCAGAGCGACAAACAGCCGTGCATTTCGAATCTCAAAATGAATCTGCTTGAGCTTCTCATGCATCGCTTCAAAATCATGCCCAATAAATTCCGACTGCAAGAAGCTGACCACCTCTTTTTTATAGGAGATGACCATATCTCGCCGTAAGAGCAAATCTAAGAGACGATCACCTGGACGAAGTTTCTCTTTTGTTGCTTCCGTCAGCAAATCAAAATGAGCAGTAGCAGGCTCATGAAGATGGGCTAAAATGCCTGCCCAGCGATGACGCACCTTGGCGATATGCTGATAGGTGTGATCCAACTTGGTTTGGAAGATATTGGTGAGACCATGTTCATCCTCAAACGCCTCAGGATGCTCCACCTCTTTCACATCGCCTTGGAAATAGGCTTCTACCGCCTCTAGAATCTCCAATTTGTTTTTAATCGAGTACTCAATATTGATCGTCTCAATTTCGGTGTTGTACTCATTGAGCCGTGGCAGAGGAATCACCACATCTTCATTGATTTTGAAAGCATTGGTGTGAGCCGAAATCGCTGCTGTACGAGA
>JALUXI010000025.1 GCA_027019045.1 Piscirickettsiaceae bacterium
GCAGGTCGAAAAACTTCAAGCCTATGATGAAGATGTGGTCGGGCACTATATGGATCCCGAAACCGTCAATGTCAAAGAGGATGTCACCCTAGAGACCGTTCAGCGTTTTGTACGCATGAAAGACCTGCTGGATGACGAAACCCAAGAAATTTTGGTGGTCGATAAAGAAGGACACCTGGTTGGCACCATCTCTTTGGTGGATCTGATTAAGTATCCCCAAGATGACCTTGTAAAAGACCATATGCGTCAACCGATTGCGCTTGTCGATACCATGGACATTAAAGAGGCTGCCTCCGTCCTGCGTTCCAAAGGGTTACACTTTGCGCCTGTGGTTGATGAAGAAGGCAAACTGGTTGGTCAGTTAAATATTGATGACATCATGGAAATTATCAGTGAAGATGATGAAGCCACCATGATGAATATGTCTGGGGTGAGCGAAGATGATGACCTTTTCGCCCCAATTAAAGAGACTGCCAAAAGCCGTGGGGTCTGGTTGGGGATTAACCTCGCTACCGCTTTTCTTGCCTCATTCGTCATTGGGCAGTTTGAAGATGTCCTCTCAAAGGTGGTCGCTTTAGCAGTATTAATGCCCGTTGTCGCAAGTATGGGCGGTATTGCGGGCTCTCAAACTTTAGCCGTGGTGATTCGGGGTCTCGCACTGGGACAGATCGGGGGAAGTAACCGTTGGTGGTTGTTTAACAAAGAACTCTGGGTGGGGCTGATTAACGGGATCGTCTGGGCCATTGTGGTTGCGATTATTGCCCAAATCTGGTTCCATGACGAAACCATTACCTTGGTCATTTTCCTAGCGATTATTATCAATATGACGATTGCCAATTTAGCGGGTATCGCTATTCCGCTTATATTGAAAAAAATGGGCATCGACCCCGCCCTATCAGGTGCCGTCATTCTTACCACCATCACCGATGTCGCAGGCTTCCTCGCCTTCCTCGGACTGGCAACGCTGTTTATTTTGCATCAATAATAGCAAACACTCCACAACAAAAAAGGCCGCACCATTGAATGATGCGGCCTTTTTAATACCTGAGGAAAATGGAATCAGAAATACAATCAGTTTATATCAAAAGAAATGGGGGAGGAAAGCATCATGCCCTTAAAAGAAGATAAATTCAAAATCTCTTTATCATGCGTAACAAAGCTTTCACAAGCAACTCTATTAGCACTGTTTAAAACAAAAAGATCCTCAAAGTCATCCATCAATCCAGTTTGAAAATCTTCTTTTGCATGCAAAAAATCTTCATGCTTGGGATAAACAGGCATAGTTTCAGATGACAATGAATCAATCGCTTGAATGACAAGTTTGGGTGCGACTTTTTGTTTTTGAGTCAAAATATAGAACAAAGTGGTTATAAAATCACTCGAAAAGTAAAATGCAAAATCCTCGCAATCTTTATACTTCAAATACCACTCGATGGTCGCTTTTGAGGTAGGTCTTTGACTATCCAATAGATCTAAACAGATATTGCCATCAAGAAAGAGTTTCACTTTTTTCTCTCTTGGCCTCTTTTATATCTACCTCACCAATCTTGCCATCTAACATCCCAATGAATGCGCCCGTTCTTTGTTTCGACTTTTTCTCAACCTCATCTAACAGGCTAGGATCTTTTGTAATCGCCTGAAAATAGGTCACCAGCGCTTGTGTAAAGTTCAGGCCTCGACCTTGTAAAATGGAAGTGACCTGATCAACCAGCTCTTTTTCAAACTTAAAATTTTTACGAACCAATATGCCAGACATCTTTACCCCTTCAATACATACAGATAGAGTATGTATTCTAACTCAGTCATTTGCAAAAAATAAAGACATCCAGTACTGACATGCTCTCTCATGAAGTGAAAAACTATTTCACATCCACCACTTCCACTTTATAGTTCAAAGTTTGATCTGCTAAAGGGTGATTTCCGTCTAGATAGACTTTGTCTTCATCAATTTCAACAATGCGGAAAGTGATGGTTTCTCCATCTGGGTCTTCGGTTTCGACTGTTTCACCGATTTTAATTTCCACATTGTCATCAAAGTTTTCTGGGCCTGCATAGACCACCAAATCTTCTCTTGAAACACCATAGGCTTTTTCAGGTGGAATAGTCACTTTTGCCTCAAACCCAGGCTCTTCGCCATCCATCAGCTCTTCCAGTCCCTCAATAATCTGCCCATCACCATGAATATAGTCCACAGGCTCACCATCAAAGGTGGATTCAATTAGGTTACCTTGTTCATCTCTGAGTTCATAATGAAATGTCACATGACTGCCGTTTTTAATTCTCATTGCTTTGCTTCCTGTTTGTTAAAATAAGTGCAGATATTGTAAAGGAAAGCTACCACTGATGCGTAAAATTGTACTCGATACCGAAACCACTGGACTTCACCCTCATGAAGGTCATCGCATCCTTGAAATTGGAGCGGTGGAGCTACAGGGCAGAAAGCTCACAGGGGAGCATTACCATCAATATATCAACCCAGAACGAGATGTTCCGCAAGAGGTCGTAGAGGTTCACGGGATCACGGAGGAATTTCTTGCAGATAAGCCTACCTTTGCTGAAATTGTCGATGAGTTTATGACCTTTATTGAAGGGGCTGAACTGCTGATTCACAATGCCACTTTCGATGTTGGCTTTATCAATTATGAACTCTCGTTACTCCACAATAGTCGCTGGAAAAAGCTAGAAGACCACTGCACCATTACCGATACGCTCAAGCTGGCACAAAAAGCCTATCCAGGGCAACGCAATACATTGGATGCTCTCTGCCGCCGCTTGGGCGTGGATAACAGCAACCGTGAACTGCATGGTGCTTTACTGGATTCGGAAATTCTCGCCGATGTCTATTTAGCCATGACAGGGGGACAAACCGCCCTGTTTGATAGCTTAGGGGGGCAAAACGACACAGCGGCACAAACGCAAATGCGTAGAAAACGCAGCATTAGCGACCCACTTCCTATCATTCAACCCACCCCAGAAGAACTCAACGCCCATCAAGCCTATCTTGAAAAACTCAGCCAGGCCACCCATAAAGAGATTCGGTGGTAAGTCAGATTACACTGACTCAATCACTGCTAAACCCAGTCAATAAAAGACCCATTCATTCAAAGGAGAATTCGCAATAATGAGCGACATAAAACGAACAACACTAGAAGAATTTCTAAATCAAACAGATATTTCTCCAGAAGATGAAAAAACTCACCCTGAAAATGAATCATCTAACCCAACGCTGGATGGAGAACATCTGCCGAATAATGAACAAGATAACGAGTTTAAACTGATTAAAGCGAATGATGCTTTACCCACCTCTCTCACGCTGCTTCCCGTTCGTGAACGCCCCTTCTTTCCCGGACAAATTTTACCCGTCATCGTCAGTCGTGAACTGTGGGAAGAGACATTTAAAGCACTAAAAGAGCATGAGATTAAATATATTGGTATTCTTTATGTCACTAAGCTAACCAAAGAAGAAGAGGTCAAACAGGAAGAACTTGATATTGAGGACTTTGCCAAAACAGGGGTATTGGTGCGTGTTCAAGATCTAAAAATCAAAGACGACTACATCCAGTTTGTCGCCGAAGGGATTCGTCGTTTTCAAATCATCGAATGGATTTCAACCTCCCCTCCTTTCCAAGCCTATGTCACCTATCCTAAAGACATTATCCACGCTTCAGAAAAGACACTGAAAGCCTATGGCATTGCAATGATGAATGCCTTTAAAGAGCTACTCCCTCTCAACCCTCTTTATAGCGAAGAGCTCAAATATTTCCTCAGCCGATTCAACTTAAGCGACCCCGCTCAGCTGGCAGATTTTGCTGCGGCACTGACCACAGCAGATAATGAAAAGCTGCAGGAGATTCTGGATACTTTAGATTTAGACGAGCGTTTAGAAAAAGTCCTCACCCTGCTTAAAGATGAGATTGATTTGACCAAAATCCAATCCAATATCCGTGAACGGGTGGAAGAAAATATCTCTGATCAACAAAGAGAGTTTTTCTTAAAACAACAGCTCAAAGAGATTCAACGCGAACTCGGCATGACCAAAGATGACCGAACTGCAGATATCGACCTTTTTGAAGAGCGGATTGAACAGCTCAAATTAACCGAAGAGGCACGAAAAAAAGCGGAAGAAGAGCTACAAAAACTGAGCATTCTTGACCCTCACTCTTCAGAATATGCCGTTTCTCGCAACTGGTTAGATTGGCTCACCCAACTACCTTGGGGCAAATACAACAAAGATATTATTGACCTTGATCGAGCTAAAAAAATTCTCGATAAAGGGCATGATGGCTTGGAAGATGTGAAAGATCGTATTCTAGAATTCTTAGCCGTTGGCAAACTCAAAGGAGAAGTTTCAGGCTCCATTATCTGCCTCGTAGGGCCTCCAGGTGTGGGGAAAACCTCCATTGGGAAGTCGATTGCAGAAACTTTAGGTCGAAAATTCTACCGTT
>JALUXI010000026.1 GCA_027019045.1 Piscirickettsiaceae bacterium
ACTTTCTGGGAGTTCAAGCCCTGCGATATTAGTGGTGAGGATATAAAGATTCTTGCGAACCAACTCATAGGTCATCTCTTCAATGCTATCGACCAAATAGCTGGGTAAATCTAGTGTGGCAAGGGCATCAAATACCAGCCGTGCATGAGGGCCCCAGATGGGCGAGGGGAGGACGACTTTGCTGTCCATGCCTTTTTTCTTTTCAAACCAAACGGAAATTACCGTGGGTGTTTCAATTTGGTGCATCTGCCAATCTTTGGGGAGGAGTTCATTTTGAATCAAAATGAGATCGTTTTTCCAAGCTTCGGGCATCTGCTCTAGCACAGGGTGAAGGTCATTTTCACCCACCGCCACCAGCACCGCAGTGGGATCTGGAATCTCTTGAGCCACGGTTTCAATCGACATTTGACGGGTGACAGGATAGACAGGGTAGCCCGATTTTAAAAAGCCTCTGGCAAATACGCTACCGAGTTCACCCATGCCGATAACAATAATAGGGTTGGGATAAGTGTTCATGCTTCTCTCCACGGTTATTTAAGTTTTGCACTATAATAGGGCAATTCTAATCAAAATTAAAGGAAAGTTTCATGTCTCATTCAAAGCAAGCTCGTCCCCCATTTACTTGGCACTATTATTTGATGGCTTTGGGCATCTTGATGGCACTATTGGCATTGACGCTGTCGGCATGGGGAAGTGCGATTGCAGCGGTCGGATTTGCGTTTGTCTTTTTGCCGAATCTGCTATTTAAATTCCATACACGGATTATTTTAGCCATTCTGTTTGCAGTGGTTTATGTAATGGGCTTTCCGCCTGCGGAGGTGGTGATTGAGATGATGAATACAGGGCATTAAATGGAAAAGGTGAGTCGTGCAGTAGAGGATCATTTGAAGATGCTCTACAAACTGGCGGAAAAGCAGAGAGAGGAAGGTTTGGATAAAGGGGTGGCTTCTTCTGAGATGGCACAACGGTTAGGTGTCTCTCCCGCTTCAATTTCTAAGACCTTAAAAAAGTTGGCTGAAAAAGGCTTGGTAGTGCATGAACCCTATTATGGCGCCCAGTTAACAGAGACGGGACGGCAGATTGCGGTCAATTTGATTCGTAAACACCGTATCTTGGAAACTTATCTGGTGGAAAAACTGGGGTACGGTTGGGATGAAGTAGATGCAGAAGCGGAGGTGCTGGAGCATGCGATGTCGGAGAAGTTGACCCGACAGATGTGGGAGGCACTTGGCAAGCCGAGTCATGACCCGCACGGTTCGCCCATTCCTTCTGAAGGCTGTGACTGGCCAGAAATAGATTGGATGCCGTTATCTGAAGTGGAAGTGGGGTCAGAAGTAGAAGTCGTGCGGATTCGAAATAGCTCTCCAGAGGTCTTGCGTGAGTTGCAGGAGGCGGGGGTGACAATTGGTGAGCAGGTGGCATTGATTCAAAAAAACGCAGAGGGATGGTTGATCAAGGGACAAAATAAAGAGGTGCCGCTGGTTGTCTCCAAGCAGTTGGCAGAAAATATTGGGGTCAAAAGGGACACGCAAGATGGGTAGAAGAAAAAAGTTGATACCGTCAGAAGAGGTGACCCAGACGCAGAAGGTGGAGCTGCTGGAGAGCTTGGATTTGGCCGTGGTATGGCTAGATGCTGAGATGCGGATTCGCTATTTTAATATTGCAGCGGGCGAGCTGTTTCAGGTCTCTTTGCGGCAGGTGAAAGGGATGCCTTGGTCAATGTTGGTGCCAAATCTTTTTCAGAATATGGATGCACTGCAAGATCAAAAGTTAACCGTGCATGAGCATACGCTGGTGTTGCCTGATGCCAAAAAGGTTCGCATCAGTGCGACCATTTCAGCTTGTGAGTTGGGAGGCGAGCAAGGGTGGTTATTGGAGCTGTTCAATATTGAACGCCATCAACGGATTACCGAAGAGGACGAACGCTGGCATCAATATGAAGCGGGCAATATGTTGGTAAAAACGCTGGCACATGAAATTAAAAACCCCTTGGCAGGTATTTATGGCTCGGCACAACTACTGGAAAAGAGGATGAAACAGTGGGATGAAACAGGTAAAAGTCAGCGTTTTACCCAGGTTATTCTCAGCGAAGTCCAGCGGTTAGAAAACTTAGTCAATCGGATGCTGGGGCCTCGGTTGAATGAAGAGAAAACACCAGAAAATATCCATCATCTGATTCGTTATGTACTGGAAGTGGTGGAGCCGAATAAGCCTGACAATGTGGCGATTAAGTTGGATTATGACCCCAGTATTCCTGAGATTGAGATGGCGTTTGAGTCGATGGTGCAGGCGTTGATGAATATTATTCTCAATGCCTATCAAGCGATGGAGAAGCACGGGGGGATCTTAACGATAAAAACCCGAGTGGAACGCAAGTTTACTTTGGGTGCCAAGACCCATCCATTGGTGGCGGTGGTGAGCATCACCGATGAAGGGGAAGGCATTCCACCTGAGATGTTTGATGCGATTTTTTATCCCATGGTGACCAGTAAGCAGAATGGCACAGGATTAGGGTTGCCCGTATCGCAAAACATTGTTCGAGAACATGATGGGTTGATTGTGGCAGAAAGTGAGCCAGGTGAGACCTCATTTCATATCTATTTGCCGTTAAAATGAGCGCTTTGCACGAGATGGATACACGGATAAAAAAGGCTAAAATTCCCCGACTCTTTGTTGGAAAACTTGGCAATAGCTGGCTATTGCCTGCGTTTTCCGCCTCGATTCGAGAAATTTTATCTCTTTTTTCTCTCGCGTCCCACTCGTGCAAAGCGCTCAAAGAGAGAGAAAAAGATGCCAAAAAATAATGAAACTCCCGTGGTGTGGATTGTTGATGATGATGCTTCTATTCGCTGGGTGCTGGAAGCGGCGTTGGAAGATAAGCCTTATGAAGTGCAGGCGTTTGATTCACCATTGATTGCTTTGCAGCATCTTGATGAGCATCCACCTACTGTGGTGATTACTGATGTACGGATGCCTGAGATGGATGGCTTGACCTTTATGGAGGCGTTGCATGAAAAGCAGCCGCAATTGCCTGTGATCATTATGACTGCCCATGCCGATTTGAGTACAGCGGTGAAAAGTTATCAAAGCAAAGCCTTTGAGTATCTGCCTAAGCCGTTTGAGGTGGATGATGCGGTGGCATTTATTGAACGGGCAATTAAAAAGCAGCTATCGGGGCGGCCTCGGAAAACTAAAAGTAAACCCGAGAACAAACAGCCTTTAAATATTATCGGCGGCGCACCTGCGATGCAGGAGGTATTTCGGATTTTGGGGCGAGTGTCGCAGTTGGATGTGACCGTGTTGGTGAATGGCGAGACGGGAACAGGGAAGGAGTTGGTCGCCAAGGCACTGCATGAATTGAGTCCACGGGCGCATCAACCTTTTGTGGCTCTCAATACGGCGGCCATTCCTCGAGAGTTATTAGAATCTGAACTGTTTGGGCATGAAAAGGGGGCTTTTACAGGAGCGAATAGCCAACGCATTGGACGGTTTGAAGAGGCGAATGGTGGTACGCTGTTTTTAGATGAAATTGGTGATATGCCTGTGGATTTACAGACTCGACTATTACGGGTTTTGAATGATGGCAGCTTTTATCGAGTCGGCGGACGAACCCCGCTTCGCAGTGATGTGCGGATTATTGCGGCGACCCATCAAAATATGGAACAGTTGGTGCGAGAGGGCAAGTTTCGTGAAGATCTGCTCTATCGACTGAATGTAATTCGCATCAAAGTCCCCGCCTTACGAGAACGGCGGGAGGATATTCCGTTATTACTGCACCATTATTTAGTTGAAGAGGCTAAAACTTATGGGCTGGAAGAGAAGCAGTTAAGCAAACCTGTGGAGAAATATCTAACTGAACTGCCTTGGCCTGGGAATGTGCGACAGTTACGCAGTTTGTGTACTTGGCTCACCATTATGGCACCTGATAAGGTGGTGCATATGGAGGATTTGCCTTTGGAATTACAACAGCAGTCTTTACCAAGCCCCTCGATTGCAGGAGGCACCGATTGGGAAACGCCCCTGTATCAATGGGCAGAAAACTTTTTGGCAGAAGGCAAAGAAGGATTGCACACCGCCGCAGAACCGAAAATGGAGCGGGTGTTAATTGAAGCGGCAATGAAAGCCAGCCTCAATCACCGCCAAAAAGCCGCCGTCCTCCTCGGCTGGGGACGCAATACACTGACTCGCAAAATGCAGGCTTTGGGAATGACTGAGGATTAAGAGGAGAGAAAAGTGCCTTCAATTTCAATGTTCTATGGCTTAATTGTTTATATGTATTTTATGGATAATAGATAGCATATAGACAGCATAAAATGCCATATAAAATTGAGCCACTGAGGTAGTAAAAGGAGCAGATATGAATCCAAGAGTGAAAAGTGTTGAGCCACTTGCTGATTACCGATTAAAACTGGTGTTT
>JALUXI010000027.1 GCA_027019045.1 Piscirickettsiaceae bacterium
AGAGTTGCTGGCGGAGCAGCAGGGGATGTCGATTTTTGAGGTGAATCTGCTGGTCGATCACCGAGATTTGCAACATGCACCTGTGATTTATGAGCAGCACGCCACCCTGCCTAAACTGTTTGGTTATACCATCAATTCAGCTCAGGCGAATGCGACCGATACACTCACTTTGGCGATGAACCATCAAGCGGGGCTGTTGCAGCAGGCGAATGGGGGCTATCTGATGCTAAATATTCAGGCGATATTGAAAGATCCTGAAATCTGGCCGCATCTAAAAGCCGCCTTGATGACCAAAAAACTGACCTTTGATATTCCCTCTTCCAGTAGTGTGGTGCCGTACCATCTGCCTGACTTTCCTTTGGAGGTGACACTGGTGTTGGTGGGGCAGCCTGTGCATTTTTATGCTTTATTGGAGGCAGATTCGGAGTTTAGTCGCCTGTTTAAAGTGCAGGTGGAGTTTGAGGTTGAGCTAGAGCGCAATGAAGAACATGAGTTGACCTTGGCCAAGCAGTTGGCAACCGAGGTGGCAGAGTGGCAGGATCAAGAACATTTGCAGGTGGATATTTCTGCCTATGAGCGGTTGGTGGAATATGCCTCACATCAGGCGGAAGATGAGGGACGGCTCTATACCAATAAGGCGATGCTGCGGGATTTAATGGCAGAGGCGTTTGCTTACGCCCGAGCCAATGAGCAGGAGAAGGTGACTCGCAGTACGATTGATGCGACGCTGAAACAGCGAGAATTCCATACGGGGCTGATGGAGGATGCTTACCATCAAGGCATTATCGAACAGCAGGTATTGATTTCGCTGGAAGGTTCAAAAGTGGGGCAGGTGAATGGTTTGACCTATATATCGCTGGGCAAACAATCCTTTGGGCAGCCTGTACGAATCACGGCTCAAGTTTCTGCAGGGGATGAGGGCATTTTGGACATTGAGCGAGAAGTGGAGATGTCAGGACCGATTCATTCCAAAGGGGTGTTGATTTTGGAGGGTTATTTGCGAGGGCGCTATATGCGTACCAAGGCGTATGGCTTTACCGCCTCCATCGTGATGGAACAGACCTATGAAGGCATTGAGGGAGACAGTGCCTCTTCGGCGGAGCTTTTGGCTTTATTGTCCGCTTTAGCCGATGCACCGCTGCGGCAGGATATCGCCGTGACGGGGTCAGTTAATCAGTTTGGCGAGATTCAGCCAATCGGTGGTGTCATTGAGAAGATTGAAGGCTATTTTAAAATCTGCCAAGCTCGAGGCTTGACTGGCAAGCAGGGGGTATTGATTCCGCACCTGAATGAACGGCATTTGATGTTAAATGAGGCAGTTCGCAAAGCAGTAGCGAAAGGGGATTTTCATATTTATAGCATGACACATATTGAAGAGGCGTTGGCGCTGATGACGGGGTTGGAAATGGGTGAGGCGGATGTAGAAGGTCATTACCCTGAAAACAGTTTAAATGGTCGTATTCTGGCTCGGCTTGCAGCAATGGACGACAAGGATGATGAGGAGAAGAGGCATTAAATCTTTCACTCAACCCTATGCGACATTACCAGACGCTTTTTATACGCCCGTGGTGCCTGAGGCATTGGTGGAGGGGCGGCTGCTGGCAGTCAATGAGGCATTAAAAGCGCAGTTGCAATTGCCACTGGATGAGGCGGGGTTAAAGGCACTGGCGTGTGGTGAAGCGGGGTTGCCTGATTGTGAACCTTTGGCACAAAAATATACGGGGCATCAGTTTGGGTTCTATAACCCTGAATTGGGAGATGGACGAGGTGTGTTGCTAGGCGTTTGGCAGGATGAAGCTGGGCAGCGTTGGGATTTGCATTTAAAAGGAGCGGGGCGAACGCCTTATTCTCGTAGAGGCGATGGGCGAGCGGTTTTGCGTTCCAGTATTCGAGAATTCTTAGCTTCAGAAGCCTTGGCGGGACTGGGGATTCCAACCACTCGAGCCTTGTCGTTGGCGGTTTCTCCAGAAGCGGTTTATCGAGAAAGGGTGGAGCCAAGGGCAACTTTGATTCGAATAGCGAAAACGCATATCCGTTTTGGGCATTTTGAGTGGGCGGCGGCTCAGGGGAAAACGACATTTGAGACTTTATTGGCGTATGTTGTTCAGCATCATTTCCCGCAATATCTGACAGCCTCCGTTGAAGAACAGGCAGAGGCCGTTTTGCAGGCGATTTGTACCGCAACGGGTGAGATGATTGCTCATTGGCAGACGGTTGGGTTTAATCACGGGGTGATGAATACTGATAATATGGCGATTTTGGGGGAAACATTTGATTTCGGCCCTTTTGCTTTTATGGACGCTTTTCAATTAGATTTTGTCTGTAATTTGAGTGATGAGCAGGGACGGTATGCATTTAATGAACAACCCAAAGTAGGGTTGTGGAATTGCCAAGTGTTGGCAGAAAGTTTCTCTCATCTTTTAAAACCCGAACAGAAAGAGCAGGGGGTGAGTGCCTATATTGATGCCTATAATCGGCAGTTTTTGCAGGTGATGCGAAAGAAACTTGGATGGTCTGCTTCTGATGAGCCTGAACAGGCACAATCCGATAAGCAGCTCATTGCTGAGCTATTACAACGGTTGGATCAAAGTCGGGTGGATTATTTGAATTTTTGGCTGAAGTTACAAGCTTGGGCGGAGCGTCAAACGCAGGCGGATAGAGAGGCATTGGAAGCGTTGTTTTCTCAACCTAAGTTGATTCAGCCTTGGTTAGCCGCCTATGAACAACGATTGGAACAGGGTGAAAACTTATCTGCCATGAAGCACAGCAATCCACAATTTATTTTGCGAAATCATCAAGCACAAGCAATTATTGATGCAGCTGAAGCGGGAGATCTATCTCTGTTTCACAAGTGGCTGGCAATTCTTCAAGCCCCTTATAATGAACGCCCAGAATTCATTATGGATCAAGCGCCGCCTGCACCTGAGATGCAGGGCATACGCTTGAGCTGCTCTTCTTAGACTACTTTTTTAAAAGTAACGACTCATCTCACCCCTGAAATCTGCTTCTTTTGCGTTGGAAAGTGATCATTTACGACTTCTAAGCTCACATTTTCCACCTTGAATTGATGAATTTCAGGAGCAATCTGAGCAGTTACGATGTCAGCTGAGTCGTTACCTTTAAAAGTGATCGTTCACTCACGGAAAGCGCTCAAAAGTATTTTTTCAGCTCTTCATAGAGCACTTCGAAGTGCATCAGTTTTGGGCCACCTCCCATCACCACAGACATCATGGCGGCTTCTAGAATCTCTTGCTTACTGGCGCCGGCAGCGACGGCATCTTTGGTATGCAGGGCGATACACCATTCACATTGGGCTTCCATCCCGAGTGCCAGTAGGATGAGGTGTTTGGTTTTGCTCTCTAAACTGCCTTCTGCTTCAGCAACTTGAATAAAGTTGCTAAAGCTTTTTAAATCTTCTGGCAAGTCTTTCATCAATTGCGCAAGAGATTGATTGATCTGTTCGAGTCTGTCCATGATAAATCCTCCTTAAAGAAAAAGGGTATCTGCTTTTTCGACAACCCTAGCCAAATTATAACCCTATTTTCTTAATGTGAGGTGACGCGAAGTTGGCGTGCCTGCCACTGTTTGCCAACATGCCATCGCCAGAAGCATTGAATGGCGACATAACTCATCAGTCCCAATACGATTCCCACCACGGCACTGCCTAGATAAAGCGGCAGCCAGATATGATCCAGTGTGGTCATCATCCAGTGCCAGCTGAGTTCAAAGTCTAGGTTGTGCTGAGCTTGGCTGCCGAGTATCCAAGTACCGACGAGGTAGTTGAAGTAGAATATCGGAGGCATGGTCAGCGGGTTGCTGATCCAGACCAGGGCGACGCTAATCGGTAAATTGGCACGAAAGAGAATGGCGGTGATGGCGGCGGCAATCATTTGTGAAGGGATGGGAATGGACATCCAGAACATGCCGACAATAAAGGCACGGGCGACGCTGTGACGGTGAAAGTACCAAAGGGCAGGATTCCCCAGCCATTTTCCAAGAAAGCCTAGCCCTTTCATATTGCGGATTTTATGCGGGTCGGGGCTGTATTTTTTTAAGATTTTTCTAGGCATAGGTGCGTTGTGTTTATTAGTTTTGTCATCGGGGTGGTGTTGGCCACCGTGCTGTTTTATCAAAGAGCCACTCTGCCCAGTATCGAGATGATGGGGGTGATGGCGGTGGTCACCTTGGCGCTGTTTGGCTTTAAGCGCTACTGGTGGCCTTATAAAACGGGGCATTTTTATCTCGGTCTTATTATAGGCTTTCAACTGGCATTTTGGCACAGTTTTTTCCAGCCGAAACTACCTGATACCGTGCAAGCCATCTTACAACAGCAGGGAAAGATTGGGCACATCAATCTATGGGTTGAAGGAGAAGTGACTGGTTTGCCGCAGGTGTATCAAGATGCAACAAAGGGGC
>JALUXI010000028.1 GCA_027019045.1 Piscirickettsiaceae bacterium
ACGAGATGGCTACACGGATAAAAAAGGCTAAAATCCCCCGACTCTTCGTTGAAAAACTTGGCAATAGCTGGCTATTGCCTGCGTTTTCCGCCTCGATTCGAGAAATTTTATCTCTTTTTTCTCTCGCGTCCCACTCATACAAAGCTCTCATTTCTCCTAATTTTACTGAAATTGCGGGGACTTAAGTAAGTTTTATGGGATTAAAGTATAATGTCCGGATTCAATATTTTAGGAGCCATTAAGATGAGTGAATCCAATAACCAAGTCAATCAAGCCAAGCTATCCAGTGCTCGCTTTTCCGAATCGACTGATGCATTTGTTGAGGCCTTTACCGCCTCCATTCAATTTGACCAGCGGATGTATCGTCAAGATATTCAAGGCTCAATTGCCCATGCCAAGATGCTCAATAAAGTCGGCATTTTGAATGATGAAGAGTTGCAAGCCATTATCGATGGCCTCACCCAAATCCAACAAGAGATTGAAGCGGGACAGTTTGAGTGGTCGATTGCACAAGAAGATATTCATATGAATATCGAAGCCCGTTTGACCGATTTGATTGGCATTACAGGCAAAAAACTGCACACAGGCCGTTCTCGTAACGACCAAGTGGCGACCGATATTCGCCTTTACCTGCGAGACGAAATGGATGAAACCATTCTGCCTGAACTCAAACGCCTCATGCAAGGCATTGTCAGCCTAGCGGAAAAAGAGACCGACACCATTATGCCAGGCTTTACCCATCTACAAACCGCCCAGCCTGTCACCTTTGGGCATCACATGATGGCGTGGTTTGAAATGATCAAGCGAGACTGGGAACGCCTATTGGATTGTCGTAAACGCACCAATACCCTACCACTGGGTTCTGCCGCTTTGGCAGGCACTACCTACCCCATTGATCGCCACTACACTGCCGAATTGCTTGGCTTTGAACGCATCTCTGAAAATTCTTTGGATGGCGTATCCGATCGAGATTTTGCCATCGAATTTGAAGCCTTTGCCAGTGTGTTGATGATGCACTTGTCTCGCTTCTCCGAAGAACTGGTACTCTGGTCTTCCGCTCAATTCCAGTTTATCGACCTGCCAGACCGCTTCTGCACAGGCTCTTCTATTATGCCGCAGAAAAAAAACCCTGATGTACCTGAACTGGTACGCGGTAAAACGGGACGGGTCTATGGACACTTAATGAGCTTGCTGACGCTGATGAAATCTCAACCATTGGCTTACAACAAAGATAACCAGGAAGACAAAGAGCCGCTCTTTGATACGATTGATACGGTCAAAGGCAGTTTGCGAGCCTTTGCGGATATGATTCCCGCTATCATTGTTAAGCGAGAAAACACCTATGAAGCGGCAAAAAGAGGCTTCTCCACCGCTACTGATTTGGCTGATTATCTGGTCAACAAAGGGCTGCCTTTCCGTGATGCTCATGAAGTGGTCGGTTTAGCCGTTGCCTACGGCATTGAACACGGCATGGATTTGTCTGAGATGCCGTTAGATGTGTTACAAGGCTTTAGTCCATTGATTACCGACGATGTTTATCAGGTGCTCACATTGGAAGGCTCAGTTGCTGCTCGCAACCATCTGGGCGGGACCGCTCCACAACAAGTTAAACAGGCGGTTGAGAATGCTAAAGTTTTTTTGGAAAAACTTTAAAATCCTCCGAACTTTGTGTTCCCATGCAGAAAAGCATGGGAATGAGATAACAACTTGGAGAAATGGTATTTTTTCAAAATAACCAGTCCTGAATCAAAGGAGTGGCATCTTCAGTTTATACTTTATTTCTGAGGTGAGTACTTAGAAATCACTGTCTGATCTCGTCCGCCCTCTTTTGCCATATAGAGTGCTTGGTCAGCCGTATCAATTAGCTCTACTTCTGAATGGACTTCAATTTCCGGATAAGTCGCAATTCCACAACTAACTGTGATACGGATCTTTTGATCACCATGACTTATCTCAGCATCTTTAATTCGATGTCGAATCCGTTCACATATCTTGTAAGCATTTTCAGAAGAGGCTCCATGCATCACAACCAGGAATTCTTCGCCACCATAGCGAATCACCATATCACCATCACGCAATCCTTCTTTAATAGCAGAAGAAACCATTACAATCACTTTATCTCCAACCAAATGACCATAAGTATCGTTTACATTTTTAAAATGGTCAATATCTAACATAGCTACGCTGAGGGGGTCATGTTCCCGAATCGATTTTCCAAAACTCTCTCTTAATCGTTCCATCCCAAAACGACGATTATAAATATTAGTTAAGGAGTCATATGCTGCCTGTTTCTGATAACGCTCATGTATCAGCACATTATTGATAGCCAAGCCAATACTCCGACTGAACAATCTTATCAAATCGGTAGTTTTATCATCTGCTGTCTTGGCACCTGTCGCAGCAATCAATATTCCAGAGAGCATACCCTTATACTCTAAAGGCTCAACAAAAACTTCTGTCGGTCTAAACTTAGCTAAAATACCATCCAATTCTATATGTTCAGGTAAAGTAATATGATATGCCTTAAGTGTTTCCGCCGCCTTTTGAACCAAATCATGTTCAGTAAGTGTTGAAGCATCCGAAATCCCCAAAGATGAAACCAATTGAAGCTCTGCATTATTGACAACCATCACAGCCGCCGCCTCAACATGAGTGGACTCTACTAATAATTGCATCGTCTCATCAATCAAACTCTTCAGTTCAAGATTCTCAGAGATAATTTTAGAAAATTTGTTATAGACAACTTCAATTTCATTCGATTGGATCAATGCTTGGAGCATTTTATTGTAGGCATTTGCCGTCTTACCCACCTCATCATCTGAATCAACCTCTATCCCACAAAATTCCTCTTCACAATCCTTGTCCTGCTCTAAAAAATCCATATTTTTTAGACCATCTGCAATTTCCTCCATCTTTTCCGAAAGCAGCTTTAAATGAGGTCGAATGACAGTAGAAATCAGTAAAAAACTAATCAGACCAACGACCTGACCTGCTATTTGAGAAATAATATTGAATTCCCAAGTTAAGACCTGCTCAGCAGGAAACCCATCCCACACCAAAAAATGAGGAAATACCAAACCAATCAATACCCCCACTGACTGCATAAAAATAAATTGATCCCAAAAAATACTTTTGGTAATACGCGGAAGCTTCATTTTTTAATCCTCAAATTGAATCACGCTGCGGACTTTTTGCCCATGGAAAGAAAATTGATTCAATGCTGTCAACTCAATTAAACATGCCGTACCAACTACTTCATAGCCCGCTTGTTCGCATAGGCTTGCTGCAGCCCCCATAGAACCACCCGTGGCAATCAGGTCATCTAAAATAATCACTTTCTGCCCCTCACCTTTTTGAATTTGCAGCTCATCAGTGCCATATTCTAAACCGTAGGTTTGAGAAGCCGCCACATTGGGCAGTTTTCCAGGCTTACGCACGGGTACAAATCCCTTATCGTGCATCATTGCCAAAGCAGAAGCAAAGATGAATCCACGAGATTCAATCCCCACTATACACTCTATTTCCGCCCACTCTTCCTCGGAGAATAGGTCACTCATCGCCTCAATGGTTTCTCGGAAATGGGTTTTTAAAAGCGGGAAAATATCTTGAAACAGAATGCCCGGCTTCGGAAAATCAGGGATGGCATCTAAATATTGGGCAAGGGGATGTGGTGTTGAACTCATAGGCTCTCTCATTGAAAAAAATTGTGGCAGTTTTCCATGCCATAATTATGCATAATATATGCCATACTTGAAATTAAATTTTTAGATAGTAGGCCAAGCCACCTTATGGAATTGATCGAAAACGAGTTTGAACATACATTGATACAGCGCCTTCCCCCTCATGCAAGGGATGCCGCCGAACTGCTATTTAGCACCTACTCATTACGACAAATGCTAGATATGTTTTATCACCAAGGCCTGCCTGAAGCGCTTTTAGAAGAATTTCATCTTAAATCAACACAAAGTCTTAGCATTCTCAATGCTTGTCTCTTGGCCAAAATCACCTATTTTCTGCCTAATCCAAAAATGACAAAAGAAGAGTGCGCCTATTTAATTCGTCTAGGCTGTCAAGTCGCAGGATACCCTCTTGAAAAATACAAGATCTCTGAAATCATTATTGCTGCAAAAGATGACCTACCTACTTTCACTCAATGGCTCACTGTGTTCGAAAAACTTTATTTAAAAAGCACTCATTAAGTGAGCGCTGATAAAAGTTGTTTCGCCTCTTGATCACCTCTAATCGCTGCTAATTTTAGCCAATATTCACCATCTTCTGTTTTTCCTTGTTGTTGCAACCACTGACCATAGGTTGTCTGGGCTTTTAAATAACCATGCCAAGCTGAAAATTTCAGCCAACTGACTACTTTTTCATTTTCTGAATTCAATTTAGCCTTTTGATGGAAATAGGCTA
>JALUXI010000029.1 GCA_027019045.1 Piscirickettsiaceae bacterium
CCTGCGCACGCATAATTTCATAAGTTTCACGGTGCTTTAATACCCCATCTTGGTGAATACCTGATTCATGAGCAAAAGCATTCGCCCCGACAATCGCTTTGTTAGGTTGAACCATAAAGCCGGTAATATTGGAGACCAAACGCGAAGTGGGTAAAATCTCACGGGTATTGATTTGCGTATCCACATCAAAATAGTCTTGACGCGTTTTCACCGCCATCACCACCTCTTCCAAAGCAGTATTTCCTGCTCGCTCGCCCAAACCGTTAATCGTACACTCAACCTGTCTCGCCCCTGCTTTTACCGCTGCTAAAGAGTTGGCTGTGGCCAATCCCAAGTCATTATGGCAATGAGCTGAGAAAATGGCTTTATCGGAATTTGGAATACGGGTAATTAACTGGTGAATCAATTCTCCAAACTGCTCTGGCATATTGTAGCCAACGGTATCGGGAATGTTGATGGTAGTTGCTCCCGCATCAATGACGGCTTCAATCACACGACATAAAAAATCTATATCCGAACGCCCTGCATCTTCAGGTGAAAACTCAACATTATCGGTAAAATCTCTGGCTCGCTTCACCGCCCAAATCGCCCTTTCTACCACCTGATCTGGGGTCATGCGGAGTTTCATCTCCATGTGAATGGGTGAAGTCGCAATAAAGGTGTGAATTCGACCCGAGTTAGCAGGCGCAATTGCCTCACCTGCTTTGACAATATCGTTCTCCACTGCCCTCGCTAAACCACAAACGGTCGAGTTTTCTACAGCTGATGCGACCGCTTGTACTGCCTCAAAATCCCCTTCACTGGCCGCAGGAAACCCAGCTTCGATGACATCCACCTGCAACTTTTCCAACTGCTTGGCAATGCGCACCTTCTCTTCTTTGGTCATGGATGCGCCAGGACTCTGTTCACCGTCTCTCAAAGTGGTATCAAAAATGACTAATTTTTCTTTGCTCATGAATTTATTCTCTTAATTAACTTTTATTATTCTTTATTTTCGTCAGCTTTCTCGACCGACAGATCTTCGCTATTTTCTATATGAGTATTTTTATGATTTCGTCGCGTCTGCCGACGCAGCAGTCGTTTTTTATTGAGCAGACTCAGTGTCAAAACAGGCCCCGAAATAGCGTAAGCTAAAAAAATCAAAAACAGGAACATGGCGGGTTTTAAGGTAATAACGACGAACACCAATACCACTACCAATAAGGTGACAAACGGCACCTTATCTTTTAAATTCAACTCTTTAAAAGAGTGGAAACGAATATTACTGACCATCATCACCCCTGAGAACAAGGTCAACAGCAAAGCAATAAAAGGTTCCAATCCTGTTTCAATCTGATTGGTTTCCACCACCCAAACCAAACCTGCCAACAGCGCTGCCGCTGCAGGACTGGGTAAACCTTGAAAATAGCGTTTATCCGCTGTGCCTACCTGTGTATTAAAACGAGCTAACCTTAAGGCCGCCGCCGCTGTATAGATAAAAGCAATGAGCCATCCCACTTTTCCAAAATCATGCAATGCCCATTGATACATCAACAAAGCAGGTGCCAACCCAAAAGAGACCATGTCCGCTAAGCTATCGTATTCTGCTCCAAAGGCACTACAGGAGTTGGTCATTCGAGCAACCCGCCCATCCAAACCATCAAAGACCATCGCCACAAAAATGGCAATCGCACCTGCTTCAAAATGACCGTTCATACCCGAAATGACCGCATAAAACCCCGCAAACAAGGCGGTCGTTGTCATTAAATTAGGCAGTAGGTAAATCCCTCGTTCAAAAGGTTTCATAAATAGGTCATTCACTCGTTAAATTCATAAAAGAGCATTGCATTTTATCGACATTCCCCCACCCCGTCAATCAGTGGTTTTCTAACAGAGGTTTTCCAACTTCATCCCTCGACCCACAGCAAAATAATCAAACCCTCTTTCAGCCATTCGCTTAGGCTCAAAAAGATTACGACCATCGAAAATGACCGGGCGACGCATCAACTGCTGCATCTTCTGAAAATCTGGATTCCAAAAGTGTTTCCACTCGGTCAAAATCATTAAAGCATCCACGCCTTCCAAGGCAGCATACATCTCCTCAGCAAACACAACCGCATCCACCTCCAAAGTCTCTTTCTGAGCGGCATACGCCTGCCACCAATTCTGAAAATTTTTATTTGCCTTGGGATCATGTACCACCACTTCTGCCCCTTGCGCCACCAAAGCCTCGACCGTTTTCTGGCTAGGGGCATTGATAATCGTATTGGTGTTCGGCTTAAACGCCAATCCCCAAACGGCAATTTTAATGCCTCTTAAATCCGCACCAAAATATTGCCAAGCTTTACGGAACATGACTTCTTTTTGTGATTCATTGATTTCTAACACCGTTTCCAATAATTCAACTTCAGAACCACAGTGGTGTAGTGTCTCCACCAAAGATTCGATATCCGCCGACAAACTCGCACCACCAAACCCACACCCTGGATAGAGATAAGAAAAACCGATTCGACTATCGGAACCGACTGCTTGACGCACCTCTTCCATATCCACATCAAATCGTTCTGCATTGTTGGCCAATTCATTGACCAAACTCAAGCGCGTTGCCAACAAGGCGTTGACGGCATATTTCGCATACTCAGCAGAGCGAGGTGCCATTACCTTCACTTGATCGGTCAAACGGTTAAACGGACGCATTAAGTCATGGATCTGCTCGATCGCTACTGGATCTGTCGCACCCAGCACAATGCGATCGGGGCGGGTAAAATCCTGAATCGCCCGACCTTCACTAATAAACTCAGGCATTGAAACAACTTTTACTTCTGTCTCCAAGTTGCGTTGCCGATAGCCCGCATTCAATACTTTTGAGAAGTGCTCTGCCGTCCCCACGGGCACAGTGGATTGAACGACGAGTATCAAATTCTGAACAGCTGTCTCGGCGATCAGCGAAACCACCTTTTTCGCTTCAGCAAAACGCCACGAAGGCATACTGAAAAAAATGATTTCTGCATGCGCAATCCCGTCCTGCCAATCGGATGAGAAATTCAAACGCCCAGCCTCTAACTGCCCTTGAATCAATTCTTTTAAACCCGGCTCTTCACGCGGCAAAATACCTTGTTGCAAATCCTCAGCCTTCAGTGAACCCACAGACAAACCTAACACATCATTCCCCGTAGATGCTAAAGCACCTGCTGTTACCAACCCCGTTAAATCACATCCATACACTGACACCCTCATTTTATGGCCGCCTTTTTAATTAACTGTTGTGTTGATGCATCAAAATTGCTGGCTTTTTCCGAGTGATGTAAAGCCTCATATACATCTTTAGCGATCAACTTACCCAGCTCGACACCCCATTGATCAAAAGGGTTAATCTCCCAAATCACACTCTCCACAAAAGTTTTATGCTCATAAAGCGCCACCAGCATTCCGATTTTTTTCGGTGACAGTGCGCGCAACACTATCGTATTTGAAGGTTGGTTACCCGGATAATGTTTAAAAGGGGAATCAAACTGTGGTTTTAAGCGCTCTGGAATCGCTTCATCCCCTAACATCAATACACTTGACTGCGCAAAACAGTTGGCCAAAGCTAACTGGTGCAGTCTTTCTAAACTTTCATCTTTTGCCGAAGATTTTAAAGAGACCTCTTTGCACACTTCGCTCAACATCAACTCTCGCTCAATCGGCACAATAAAATCACACATCACCTTTTCAGTCCCTTGGTGCAACAACTGATAAAAGGCGTGCTGAGCATTGGGCCCCACTTCCCCCCATAAAACAGGACAAGTATGATAGTCTACTCGCTCACCACCTCTGTTCACAGACTTACCATTACTCTCCATGCTCAACTGTTCACAATAGGAAGGAAAATATTTCATCCTCGCATCATAAGGCAGGATCGCCTTGGCATGATACCCTAAAAAGTGATTATGCCAAACATCACTCAACCCTAAAATAACTGGCACATTTTCCGACAAGGAAGTGTTTGCAAAATGTTGATCTACCTCCTTCCCACCTCGTAAAAAAGCCATAAACCCTTCCATCCCTAAATGCAGAGCAATAGGCAAACCAATGGTTGACCAGAGTGAATAACGCCCGCCAACCCAATCCCAAAATAGCAACTGATGTTCAGATGGAATACCCCACGCCGTCATCTTGTCCGCTTTTGTCGAGACACCCAACCAATGTTGTTCAAGCAAAGTCTCCTTGCTCACCCCTGTCTCTAATAACCACCCCATAGCCGTTTCTGCATTCGAGAGCGTATCGATCGTACTAAACGATTTTGAAGCCAAAATAAAAAGCGTCGTTTCAGGGTTCAACTCCTTCAACAACAATCCTGTTTGAGAGCCATCAATGGAAGAGATAAAATGAAGAT
>JALUXI010000030.1 GCA_027019045.1 Piscirickettsiaceae bacterium
AACGCATCAAAACAGGTCACTGGCAAACCCCACTGACGGGCGACCTCATCACCGACCAAGGCATTACCGCCCCCTTACCAGGCGATGGTGAACTTGGCACCCATGACCAAGCCCTCGCTTTCGAAATCCAAGCCCTCGCACCCTATCAACACTGGCTAGATGGACTGGCTCGCACCCGCATGACACCTGATCGCCGCCCTATCACCTGTCACCCTCAAACGCTTCAATGGCAACTCACCACCAACGCTCTCCAACTACACTTCACCCTTCCCAAAGGCAGCTATGCCACCATGCTCATTCGAGAACTCATTATCCCTCTCTAAAAAGTGCTATAATTTTAGAATCTGTCAATACAAATATATGAGACTCCTTATGTTTTCATACCGTCTTATCTTCACTTCAATTCTCATCTCAATCAGCTTAATCGCCTGCCAGAAAGAATCAGACAAAGAATCAGGAAATTTGCCAAAATCCCCAGTCCTGCAACCGATTGTCGTCACCACTCACCCTAAGCAAACTTCATTAACCTCCCCGCTTTTCCTGACAGGGCAAGTGGAAGCCAAACAGTCCGCTGCCTTAGGCTTTCAAGTGGTAGGACGCATTGCCCACCGTTTCGTTAAACAGGGTGACAAGGTGCAAGCAGAGCAACTGTTGATGCAGATTGATGACCGAGACTATCAACTCAAAGTCGCCGCCGTCAAAGCCAAAATTCGCTCAACCGAATCCGACTTGGAAACCGCTAAACGAGACCTTGCCCGAGTGAAAGACTTGAGACAACGCAAACTGGTCTCTCAGCAACAGGTGGACAATGCTCAAAACGCCGTCACCAAGCTCACCGCCGCCCTCGCCGCTTTACAACCCGAACTCAAACTGGCCGAAAACCAACTGCAATACACCCAACTCAAAGCCCCTGAAAATGGCATCATCACCGCCATTCAAACAGAAGCTGGACAGGTGGTCGGGGCAGGCACACCTGTTCTACAAATCGCCTATGATACAGGTCGCTTAGCCCGCTTTGCCCTACCTGAAGCTTTCCTTCTCCAGCAACCCACCCTCCCCCAAAAGCAAACTGTTCAACTCAATGGACAAACGCTCATCGCCGCCCTCTATGACCAAGCCCCCAGTGCCGACCCCATTAGCCGAACATGGCAAGTTCGCTACCAACTTCCGCCACAGATCCATGCTGCATTAGGTCAGACCGTCACCACCACCTTTCAACCCTCACACCCCAAAACCGCTTGGCAGTTACCCAATACTGCGATTTTGATGGAAAGCCAACACGCCTTTGTCTACCGAGTCTCTGACCAAACCCTGCAAAAAGTGCCTGTGCAAATTCAGAAACTTGACCAACGCCACGCTTGGGTCACAGGCACGCTTTCTGCTAACGACTCGATTGTGCAAATGGGCGTGCATACCCTACACGATGGCGAAAAAGTGAGAGCCGCCCACCATGAATAAGTTCAACCTCTCCGCTTGGGCAATCAAAGAGCAGTCGCTCACCCTCTATCTAATTTTGGTCACCCTGATTGTCGGTACCGTCGCCTTTAAAATGAATGGCCGTGCCGAAGACCCCAAATTCAGCGTCAATGTGATGGTCGTCTCTGCCTACTGGCCAGGAGCCACTGTCAAAGAGATGGAACAGCAAGTCGCCGACCCGCTCGCCAAACGCCTAGAAGAGATTGACTGGTTTGACCGAGTGGAAACCAAAATCCATCCAGGACAGGTCGAAATGCTGATCAACTTCGCCGACAACACCCCACACGGCATCAGCGAACAACTCTTCTACCAAGTTCGCAAACGCCTTGGGGACACCGCCAAAACCCTCCCAAAGGGTGTCATCGGCCCCATTTTCCAAGACGACTTTAAAGATGTCTATTTCACCCTCTACTCCCTGACCGCCGAAGATGCACGCCTTCCCCAAACCGAGCTGGTCAAGGTCGCTGAACAGATGCGTAAAGCGGTACGACGAGTGGAAGGCGTGAAAAAAGCCCTCATCATTGGTGAACGCAAACCGCAAATTTTTGTCGATTTTGACACTGACAAACTCTACCAACTTGGCATCAGCCTTAGCCAAGTGCAGCAACAAATTCAAGCTCAAATCAGCACCGTGGATGCAGGCTTTATAGAAACCGATGGCCCACGACTGCATATTCGCCCTGCAAAAAACGCTCAAGATCCGTTAACCGCCCTGCAAACGCTCCCCATTACCATTCAAGGCAAAGTCTGGCCGCTTCATCAGCTCGCCAACATCCACCGAGGCTTTGAAGAACCCGCCACCTATCTGGTGCGAGACCAGGGCAAAGAAGCCATCCTGCTGGGCGTGGTGATGAAAGACAACACCGATGGATTGAAACTCGAAAAAGCACTGGCAAAATTTGAAGCCACCTATCAACAACAACTCCCCGCAGGCATCCATCTAGACAAAATCACCAATCAAGCCGATGCCATTCACCTCGCCCTCGACACCTTCCAGCTCAAATTTATCGCCGCCTTAGCGGTCGTGATGATCGTCAGCCTCATTGCCCTAGGTTGGCGAGCAGGAATTATCGTCGCTCTGGCCGTGCCGCTCACCTTGGCGATGACCTTTCTCTTTATGAAACTCACAGGCATTGACTTTAACCGCATCTCACTCGGTGCCTTAATTATTGCCCTAGGGCTGCTGGTGGATGATGCGATTATCTCCATTGAGATGATGATTCTGAAAATGGAACACGGTGTTGAAAAAGTCAAAGCCGCATCCTATGCCTGGACACTCACAGCCGCCCCCATGCTGGTCGGCACCCTCGTCACGGTGATGGGCTTTCTACCCATTGGACTGGCTGAATCTCGTGTGGGCGAATATGCAGGCGGACTCTTCTGGGTCACGGGGATTGCCCTGATCTCCTCATGGCTGGTCGCTGTCTGGTTCACCCCCTATCTCGGAGTCAAACTCCTACCAGACCAACTCAAAATTAAACATGAAGGCGATGCCTTTGACCGCCCCTTCTATCGAGGCTTACGCAAAGCCATTTCGTTCTGTGTACGATATAAATGGCTGATTATCCTGCTCACAGTACTGGTATTTATCGCCAGCATTGCAGGGTTGAAAAATAAAGTCGAAAAACAGTTCTTCCCCAGCTCTGATCGTCCCGAACTGCTCATCGACATCAATCTCCCCGAAGGCAGCAGTTTTGAAGCCACTGACCGTGTCGCCAAACGCATTGAGCAGCAGCTGCAAGGCAATGAGCATGTCCGCTCTCTCTCAAGCTATATTGGCAGAGGCTCCCCCCGATTCTTCCTCGCTCTTAGCCCCGAACTACCTAATCCCGCCTATGCCAATATTATCGTGGTCACCAAAGGCTATGAAGACCGCCAAGCGCTGCAAGCCGAACTGCAAAAACAGGTCGATGAGGGCAAATTCCCCGAAGCCCGTGTACGGATCCACCCCTTACTCTTTGGTCCCCCTGTACCTTGGCCTGTCACTTTCCGTGTCATCGGCGAAGACTATGAAACCCTGATTCAGATTGCCAATCGCATTCGTCAAAAAATGCAGAGCTATGACTTCCTGATTGACCCTCACCTCTCTTGGGAAACGCAAAGCCCCACCCTCAAGCTCAATTGGAATCTCCAACGCTTGGCACAGCTGGGGCTGACTCGTCAGCAGGTTGCCGCTCAACTGAAAGCAGAAGAAAATGGCGTGGTAGCCGCTCAAGTACTGGACGGCATCCGTACCACGGAAGTGCGACTAAGAGGACAGACTGCCCAACACGACCCCGTTCAACAACTCGCCAGCCAACCCATCACTCTCCCCAGTGGCCAAACCGTGCCACTTTCACAGTTAGCTGAAGTCACCATCGGACAAGAATATCCACTGATTGAACGCCGCAACCGTGAACCCACCCTCAGCGTCTATGCCGAAGTCACCCCAGGCGTACAACCGCCTGATGCCACCATGACTGTCTGGAAAGGACTCCAGCCGATTATTCAAGCCCTGCCACCTGGCTATCGTGTGGAAATCGGCGGCTCTGTCGAAGAATCCTCTCAAGCACAAGCCTCCATTAAAGCCAAAATGCCATGGATGCTTCTGGGCGTGACCTTCCTGATTATGCTCTATGTCCGCAGCTTTACCAGCCTCTTTATGGTACTGGTCACTGCCCCTCTGGGGGTTATTGGTGCGGTTGCCGCCATGCTCCTATTCCATCAACCGCTCGGCTTTGTCGCCAATCTCGGCATTATCGCCTTGGGCGGGATTTTAATGCGGAATACACTGATACTGATTGCCCAGATTAAAGAAAATATGGAAGTGGAGCAAATGCCAACTGCCCAAGCAGTGATTGAAGCCACCGTCGCCCGCTCTCGCCCCGTCATC
>JALUXI010000031.1 GCA_027019045.1 Piscirickettsiaceae bacterium
CTACGATTTTATCTCGTCCAACCGCATGCATAAAATCCATCGCTGATGCCAAACCAATGGTGCCTTCAATATTGGGCGTACCCGCTTCAAATTTATAGGGCAGCACATTGTATTCGGTCTTATCAAAAGTGACGGAGTAGATCATGTCTCCGCCCCCTTGATAAGGCGGCATCGCTTCTAAAATCTCCTCTTTGGCATACAGCACCCCTATCCCCGTTGGGCCGTACATTTTATGTCCCGAAAAGGCAAAGAAGTCACACCCTAAATCCTGCACATCAATCGCCATATGCGGCACCGATTGCGCGCCATCCACCAAAATCTTCGCCCCAAATTGATGGGCAATCGCCGCCATCTCTTTCACAGGATTGAGTGTACCTAAGGCATTGGACATGTGTACCACTGACACTAACTTAGTCCGTTCACTCATCATACCTTTCATCGCTTCCAAGCAAACCTCGCCTTGATCATTCATCGGCAGAACTTTTAGATGAATGCCGAACTGATCTCGCAAGAGCTGCCAAGGCACAATATTAGAGTGATGCTCCATCTCGGTGATCAACACCTCATCACCCGCTTGTAGGTTTGCCCTTGCCCATGAGAAGGCAACCAGGTTAATCGCCTCTGTGGTGCCACGGACAAACACAATCTCTTTGGTTGAACGAGCATTGATAAACTGTCGTGCCGTTTCTCGTCCCCCTTCATACAGATTGGTCGCCCGTTCACTCAGCCCATAGACCCCACGGTGTACATTGGCATTCTGCTCACGGTAATATCGGGTCACCGTATCAATTACCGATTGCGGTTTTTGAGAGGTGGCACCACTGTCTAAATACACCAGCGGCTGACCATTCTCTTGCTGCTGCAAAATCGGAAACTGCTGACGAATCGGGGCAAATTCTGCTTCTAATGCCAACCATTCAGGCTGTTGCCAAATAGGCGTACTGTCTTGTTTCAATGCCACTTCCGCCATTTAAAAAATCCCATCCAATTTCGCCTGCACGGCCTGTTGAGCCAATTTTTTCAAATTGGGCGAGGCAATCTCCTCTACCGCTTCCAGTGCAAACGCTTGCGTAATCAAAGCAACCGCATCGGTTTTTTTAATCCCACGAGCTTGCAGGTAAAAGACCTGATCTTTGTCCATCTGCCCTGTCGCTGAACCGTGCGAACATTTCACATCATCTGCATAGATTTCCAGCTTCGGTTTGGCATTAACCTTGGCTTCATTGGAGAGAATCAAATTCTTATTATCCATCTGCCCGTCGGTTTTAATCGCCCCACGATCGACATAGATCATGCCATCGAATACCCCAATAGATTGATCAGTTAAGACAAACTTATGAAGCTGACGACTCACGCCATAGGTACTGCCATGCGTGGTGTCGGTACGGCTATCCATTAACTGCTGCCCTGTGGCAATGCAGGCACTGTTCTGCACCGACTCCACTGACTCATCCGCCATCAGCAGATGGTTTTGATGACGACACAACTTGCCACCCGTGGAGACAAAGTAGCTATGGAAACGGCTATATTTCGCTTGCTTGATAAACTGCGTATCAAAGCAGTAATGCGTCTCAGGCAACCGTTGTAAAATCAATTGCTGGCAACTGGCATTCTCGGCGACTGAAATATCCATCACGCCGTTATTCCAGACGGGAGATGACATGGCCTCCCCTAATGCCACTGCCTCCTGCAATAACTGCACCTCTGCCCCTTCTACCACCTTCACCTGATGATGCCACTGTACCGTGGTATGGGGCTGGGTATTGACCTGCAAAAGAAAAATCGGCAAATCCACCTGCACGCCTTTGGCAATCTCCAAGACAACACCTGACTGAGCCAATAGCAGATTCAAGGCCGCAAAAGGTTCCGCCAAATAGTCCTCTGCATCCGCCAAAAGAGGCTCTCCAGTCTGCATCTGCCGCAACTGAACACCTTTCGGCATCTCATCAGAAAGATTCGGGGCAAAATAACCATCGACAAACACCACACTATACACTGGAAAATCAGGCATATATGGCTCAATGTCATTGATCGAAAGCGTTACTTTTGCAACGGGCAACGCAAACTCGTGCTGTAAGAAATCTGTTAGCCGTGTATATTTCCAATCTTCCATCTTCTGCGTGGGGAAACCCAAAGCGGCAAATCGAGCTTTCGCCACCTGATACAGCTCCGAAGATTTCTCCACCACAGGGGAAGCACTTTGTGCCAACTGTAATGTACGCTCCACTGCCGCCTGTGCCACAGGACTCATTTTCTGTGGCGTGACAGAACAGTGAAGCAGGTCACTATGCTTGGTGCTGCTGGATAATGTCGTCATAGCCTTTCTCCTCCAACTCATGCACCAATTCAAACCCACCTGATTTCACGATGCGTCCATCATAAAAAACATGGACGAAATCAGGCTTAATATAGTTCAATAGTCGCTGATAATGCGTCACCACAATAAAGCTTCGGTCTTCAGAACGCATTGCATTCACCCCATTGGCGACCACTTTCAACGCATCAATATCCAAGCCCGAATCAGTTTCATCCAAAATGGCCAGCTTTGGCTCGAGCAATGCCATCTGCAAAATATCATTTCGCTTTTTTTCTCCACCAGAGAAGCCCACATTAACAGAACGATCTAATAGATCTTTCGGCATCCCAAGCAGTTCAATCTTTTCTCGTGCATACTCATCAAAATCGAACATATCCAATGGCGGCAAGCCTCGCTCTTCTCGAACTGCATTCACCGCTGTCTGCATAAACAATTTATTGCTCACCCCAGGAATCTCCACAGGGTATTGGAATGCCAAAAACAATCCTTTTCTTGCTCGCTCTTCTGGATCAAGCGCCAACAAATCTTCCCCATCCAAGCAGGCACAGCCTTGGGTCACCGCATACTCTGGACGACCCGCCAATACATTGGCAAAGGTACTTTTCCCTGCCCCATTAGGTCCCATAATGGCATGCACTTCACCTCGTTCTACATTGAGGTTCAAGCCCTTTAAGATTTCTTTCTCTTCTACCTGCGCATGCAGATCTTTGACTTCTAATAACATGGTTTTAATCCTTTCTCTTATCCAACTGAGCCTTCCAAACTGATGGCTAATAACTCTTCCGCTTCTTGTGCGAATTCCAAAGGTAGCTCTTTAAAGACCTCTTTACAGAAACCATTGACGATCATGGAAATCGCATCCTGCTCTTCAATCCCTCTTTGCTGCATATAGAAGAGTTGATCCTCCCCGATACGAGAAGTGGTCGCTTCATGCTCAATTTGTGCTGTGGGGTTTTCCACCTCGATATAAGGGAAAGTATGCGCCCCACATTGATCACCAATCAACATGGAATCACACTGCGTAAAGTTTCTCGCTCCCTCAGCGGTTGGTAGAATTTTCACCAAACCTCGATAGGTGTTGTCACTTTTCCCCGCTGACAAGCCTTTGGAGATAATCGTACTTTTGGTGTTTTTCCCAATGTGAATCATCTTGGTACCCGTATCCGCTTGCTGACGATTATTGGTCAAGGCCACTGAATAGAATTCACCAATCGAGTTATCGCCTTTCAATACACAGCTAGGATACTTCCAAGTAATGGCCGACCCTGTTTCGGCTTGTGTCCAAGAGAGTTTAGCATTGCGACCTTCACACACACCTCGCTTGGTGACAAAATTTAAAATCCCGCCTTGGCAATCTTCATCACCTGGATACCAGTTCTGCACGGTGGAATATTTGACTTCCGCATCTTCATGCACCACCACTTCCACCACCGCCGCATGCAGCTGATAGGTATCTCGAACAGGCGCAGAACAACCTTCTAGGTAGCTGACGAAACTGCCTTTTTCAGCAATCAAAAGCGTGCGTTCAAACTGCCCTGTTTTTGCCTCATTGATACGGAAATAGGTTGAAAGATCAATCGGGCAATGCACCCCCTCAGGAATATAGACAAAGGTGCCATCGGAGGCGACCGCAGAGTTCAAAGCAGCAAAGAAGTTATCATGATACGGCACCACCGAGCCTAAATATTTTTTGACCAGTTCAGGATAGTCCTGCACCGCTTCGGAAAAAGAGCAGAAAATAATCCCCAGCTTTTCCAAGTCTTCCCGCTTAGTGGTCGAGACAGACACAGAATCAAAAATGGCATCCACGGCAATATTGGTCTCTTCCGCCCCCTCATTCCCTTTGACAGGCACACCAAGTTCAGCAAAAGCCTTCGCCACCGCCTCATCCATTTCGGTGACCTCTTTCTCTTCTTCTTCACCCTCACAGGAACAGGCGGCACATTGCGGGGCAGAGTAGTAGCTGTAATCTTGGTAATCCAACGGCTCATACACCGCTTTGGCCCAGTGAGGCTCAGGC
>JALUXI010000032.1 GCA_027019045.1 Piscirickettsiaceae bacterium
GCACCTCTATTGATGGCTGCACCCCGTGTACCGTGGGGCGAATACCAATATTTGCCACCCCTTCCCAAGGGCGTTCTGCAATGCCTTCTACCGTCACCGCAAACACCCCTTGCACAGGCATTCTTTGGCGTTTAGGGTTTAAATTCAGCGTCCGAAACCCAATTTGCCGTCCCAGCTTTTTGCCATGAATCACCCGTCCACTAAAACAAAAAGGCGAACACAACAGTCTCTCCGCTCGCTGTAAATCTGGTGGCAATTGAGCCAAAGCTTGGCGTACTAAAGTGCTACTGACTCTTTCTCCATCCACCAAAAAGCTCGGCATGGAGGCCACCGAAAAGCCAAACTGTTTGCCCGCCTGCTGCAAAGTCTCAAAGTTACCCGAACGCCCCTGACCAAAGTGGAAATCATCCCCCACCACCAACTGCTGCACGCTCAATCCCTGCACCAGCACCTGCTCAATAAAATGCGTCGCCGTCATCTGAGCAAACTGCCGATTAAAACGACACACTAATACAAAATCAACCCCCGTCGCTTTAAACGCCTGCACCTTCTCTCGCAAATTCATTAAACGAACAGGGGCTTGCTCAGGGGCAAAAAACTCCATGGGCAGAGGTTCAAATACCATCACCACCGAGGGTAAACCTGATGCTTTCGCCTGCGTTTGCAACTGCTGCAACACCTGACGATGCCCGCAATGCACACCATCAAAATTCCCAATCGTCAAAGCACAGCCTTTTGCAAAATCCGCTTGAAAACGGGACAAATTATGTAAACCTCGGATCAGTTGCATGGGGGCATTTTCACGGCATCTAAAAGAGAAGTATTATAACGCCTTTGCAAATTCACGGGGTCGAAATCCCAACAGCAGCAACGAGGAAAAATACAGAAAAATTGCTGAAATCACCAGTCCCGCAAGCCAACCTAAGCGTTCCCAAGCAGAAAACTGCAGCCAAGCCTCCGCCGATGGTGTCGCCCAGAGCAACCAAAGCACCAAAACGACATTCGCCACCACCGCCTGCCCCAAAAATCCTTTCCAACGGCTTTGCAAAGTAAACACCTGCTGTTTTCGCAATGCCCAATAGAGCAAGCCCGCATTGATAAAAGCGGAAATCGAAGTCGCCAATGCCAAGCCCACATGCGCCAAAGGCCAAATCAAAATTAAATTCAGCACGGTATTGCTCACCAAAGCGATAACCGCAATCCGCACAGGCGTTTTCATCTCTTTGCGGGCATAAAAAGCAGGGGCCAACACCTTGACCAAAATAAAACCGACCAAGCCGAACGAGTAAGCCATCAAACTCCAGCTCGACTTCTCCACATCCTCTGGGGTAAAGGCACCATAAAAAAACAGGGACACAATCAAGGGTTGAGCCAATAAAAATAACCCCAGCATCGCAGGCACCCCAATCAGCATCACCAACTTCAACGCCACATCCAAATCCTGCTGAAACCCTTTCCAATCTTCAACTGCCGCCTTTTTTGACAACCCAGGCAACACCACCGTCGCCAACGCCACTCCAAACACCCCCAAAGGAAACTCCATTAAACGGTCAGAGTAGTAAAGCCAAGAGATACTGCCCGTCACCAAAAATGAAGCCAAGACCGTATCAATCAACAGATTTATTTGTGCCACTGACACCCCAAACAGAGCAGGCAACATCAGCCGCTTCACCTCATTCACTCCTGGATCTTTAGAAGGAATCGGTTTCGGCAACACCCCCAGTTTCCATAAAAAAGGCAGATGAAACGCCAACTGCACCACGCCCGCAATCAGCACCCCCCAAGCCAAGGCCATCACAGGCACATCCAGCAGTGGTGCCAACCAAATAGCCGACGCAATCAAAGTGAGGTTCAAAAACACAGGGGTAAACGCAGGCACCACAAACTGATTATAGGTATTCATAATCGCCGACGAAAGGGCGACCAGCGAAATCAACAACAGATAAGGAAAAGTAATCCGCAACATCTCCGTTGCCAACGCAAACTTCTCAGGCTCATCGGTAAATCCAGGGGCAAAGACCCACATCCACAAATTTGCCCCCAGCACCCCAAAAGCGGTAAGCAACAGCAATACCATGCCCAACCGAAACAGAATCGCCCCCACCAAATGCTTCACCGCCGCCTTGCCCTGCTTCTCCTTGGTCTCCGCCAATACAGGGACAAACGCCTGCGAAAAAGCCCCTTCGGCAAATAGGCGACGGAAAAAGTTCGGGATCTTAAACGCCACAAAAAAGGCATCCGCCCCCATGCTCGCCCCAAAATAACGGGCAATCACCATATCCCGCACAAACCCCAAAACCCGAGACAACATCGTCATCCCGCCAACGGTTGCCGTTGCTTTAATGATTCTTTTCATCTGCGTTTTCGCTTTTTGCGTTGATTTAATCGCTTATGTTGTTTTCTTTTTAATGCGAGCTGCCGCTCTTTCTCCACTTTGGCATTCCTTCGTTTTGAGAGTGACACTTCTTTCTCAGAACACTTCTTTTGAGACTGCTTGGACGAGATAAAAACCCCCACCAAAATCAAAGCCACAACCAAACCAAACAGACCATCTGAAGCCACCCGCTCACTCGCCCAAGGCGCACCTTCATAAATCACAGTCTATTCTTCCTTCATAAAATAGCGATTCGGGAATTGACGGCTATCAAAAACGGCATGAATCACAATTTCATCAAGTTCAATCGTATAAAACATCACATATGGGAACTGTTTAAGAATTGCCCGCCTAAAACATTGAGACTCAAACTGATAAACGCAAGGATATATCTCAGGAAAGTGAACCATCCGTTTAATCACCTGTTCAACTTGGTGAAGAAACTGCTTGCCTAATCCTAAAAGCTGATTTTCATACCAATTAAAAGCCTGTTCGAGATCTTGTTTAGCACTTGCTGTATAAACGACATTCATTTAGCCAAAAGAGACTGATGTACATCAGACCAATCTTGTGTTTCCTGTCCTTGTTGATACGCTTGATAGCGCTCTTTCAAGAACTGTTTTTGCCACAATGGCACTGGAAAATCCACTTCGCTCTCTGATGAAATCGACGCCCAAATAGACTCCATCAACGCCAATTGATCAGACAAAGGAAGTTGACTCACTTCTGCTTTAATTTGCTCAATATTCATCCTTCCTCCTCTTATCTCTAGGGAAGTACTGATGCCATTCTAGCCCTCACCTAAAATGAAGGCAATAAAAAACCCGCCGAAGCGGGTTTCATTATGCCGTAATTTTCAGAGAGATTTGTATGAGATGGCTGCACGGATAAAAAAGGCTAAAATTCCCCGACTCTTCGTTGAAAAACTTGGAAATAGCTGGCTATTCCCTGCTTTTTTCGCCTCGATTCAAGAAATTTTATCTCTTTTTTCTCTCGTGTCCCACTCGTACAAAGCTCTCTCAGAGAAAATTAAGCCATCGCTTTAATGCGGGCATTGATGCGGCTCTTAGTACGGGCAGCTTTATTTTTAGCAATCAACCCTTTACGGGCATAACCATCTAACTTAGATTGTGCTACACGGAAAAGTTCGTTTGCCTTCTCTTTTTCACCCGCTTCAATTGCGTGCAAAACTTTTTTGATTGCTGTACGCATTGAAGAACGCATTGAGTGGTTATGTAAGCGTCGTTTTTCGGCCTGACGCGCTCTTTTTGCAGCTTGTGCAGTATTTGCCATTTTAATTACTCCAAAATTCTGTTATTTCAAATAGTTAGATTCGATACGCACCGAAAACATCACTGAAGCCAGTTGTCAAACCAGTCAAGTTAACCGATTTTTTCACTACTTCAAAGACTATATGTTTGAAAGGATTGCGGCATTATCCATATTTTGATAAGCACTGTCAACCGCTGACTACTCTCTATGATAAGGATGATTTTGAATCACTGACCAAGCTCGGTAAAGCTGCTCGGCCACCACAATTCTGACCAGTGGATGAGGGAGTGTTAAATTAGAGAGTGACCACTTCCATTGCGCTTGGGCAATCAATTCCTGTGCTAACCCATCAGGCCCACCAACGACAAGGGCGATATCCTGTCCGCCTGCTAACCACTCCTCCAGTTTTTGCGCCAACTTTAAAGTGGTCGGCTGTTGACCATGCTCATCCAGCACAATCAATCTCGCCCCTTTAGGAACCGCCCCTTGAATGCGTTTCGCCTCTTCAGCTTTTAACTTTTCCGCCGAAGTACTTTTGCTGCGGGGAGCCATGGGGAGTTCAATCAATTTTAAAGCACAACTTTTCGGTAGCCGCTTGGCATATTCTGCATAGCCTTGCTCGACCCATTTCGGCATCTTCTGCCCGACGACAATAAAATGAATAACCACAATCAACTACTGCTTATCT
>JALUXI010000033.1 GCA_027019045.1 Piscirickettsiaceae bacterium
GAGAGGAGAGGGCTTGCAACCCTGCCAAATCGTAATTTTCTACCGCTTTAGTTGGCAACCACTGGCGTAATCGCTGCCGCCCCGTTTCAAAGGCCTCATCCGCATCATACTGTTTCGCCAAATGGGTAATCTGTTCAAGCTCACTCATCCATTCTGTTCCCTAATACGAGCCATTTCAGGAATGTCTATCTGCTTCGGTAAAGAGAACACTTCCGCCAATCCCTTTTCAATTCTCGGGTCATCCTCTGCCAAATCATAACTTTGCAAATAGAGTGTCTGCACCATCTCATACACCGTCGAGCGTTCAATGACATCACGCAAACTTTTTACAAACAACCCCATCTTCACCACGCCCTCTCCAAAGAAACGGGGGATGTAATAGGTAAATGGCAATTGAAAAAAGCCCTGACTGCGATAAAACCCCCACAACTTCGGCTCCGCTTCCAGCCAAAAATAGGGCTGCTGGTGAGATAAACGCTGCTCAACCAACCCTTGCACCAATTGTCTTGCCAAGCCTCGCCCTTCAAAATCAGGGTGAGTCGCCAAATAGGCCAGCAGCGTCCCCGTCGGATAGGTCTCATAACAGACAAAACTCGCCCAATCCCAGTGCCTGTCCACTTCAGAACGAAAACACAATCCTTCAATAAACAGCTCACCCTCCAGCAACCCCGCCGCAATCGAAGCCACAGGACTACGCTCATAAAAAGGAAACCGCTGCGCATACAGATGCACCCAACGACGAAACAGCAGAGAATCTGGACAAGAAAGCGTCAAATAACGCAAAGAACCGCTAGCCAACCCAGCAGGACTGGGGATTTTAGAAAAATTGCTCAAAATTTGCCTCTTGAACTCAAAAGTGAGCTATTCAAAGTCACTACTCGGTCTGCCTCTGAAGCTCGTCCATTCAAAGTGGAAGTGGCAGACTTCAAAGGTGAACTGAATCGTTACTATTCAAAAAGGTCTTCTACCTGCTGTACATTAAAAATAGATTGATGAATATGATCTAACACCGCTTCTGAAGCTTGAGTTATTTTTTCTTCATATTGCGCCAAAGCAGACTCTCCAAATCGAACTCGAATCAGCGTTCTTGCAGACTCCCGCTTACCTTCCAATCGACCTTCTTGTTTACCTTTTTGCAAACCTTTTTGCAAACCTTTTTGCAGACCTTTTTCAATGCCCTCTTGGATACCTTCCTGTTTACTTTGGGACATCAAGCTTTGCTTCCAATTTTCCATATTTTCTGCCAACATGCTTGTTTCCTCCGTTAAACCTTCAACTGAATCTTCTATGTTAATCCCTAACCCCAGCCTTTGCAAATGCCGCTTTAACCAACGAGTGAGTACCTTATTGATCGTCTCTCGTCGTTCACCTTGTTGCAATTGAATAATCTTGATAGTTCTTAAAATCGCCTGCACCATTTCTTGATCATCAGTCGCATTTTCTAAACTAAAGACAGCACTCATCGGAGTATCGATCTGTTCAAGTTGAGCTTCGGTGTAGCACCCTTCATCCACTAAATAGTAACTGAGTTGAGGTTGATAGGGTTTTAAAATGGCTGGAACAGGATGAATCATCTCTGCCATATTGGTTTTAGCCGTCCACCTTGGATTGCCGTTATACAAAACGATGGGGAAAACAGGCGGCAAAGGTTCAGAAGGCTTAAGATTTTTATTTTTATACAAGTGTGAATAGAAGTTTGCAATATAGTGCATAAATCGTAAAGGCATCGCATGATCCACTGTTGATTGAAACTCTAACAAGATATACAGATAGATCTCAACGCTCTGGTCTTCATCCAACTGTGCTTGCACCGACCACACGACATCTTCAGATTTCACATCAAAAACAGGAGTAATGTAATGACCTGTATGTTGCTTCAGTGTAGAAAAATCCAACAGTTCCGCCAACGCTTTAGGGGCAAACCCCTCTATCAACTGCTGAACCATTTCAGGGTAACTAAAGAGTTCCTTATACCCTGTATCATGATAATTTGCCGACTGGGTAGGTTCCGACCGTTCAGTCATACTGATTAACCACCTTTCTCCAATCCAAACAGCTCCGCCAGTTTTTCGCCTGGGTTGTCGGCTCGCATAAAGGCTTCGCCGACTAAGAAGGCGTGGACATCATGGTCTTGCATGGTTTTGACATCTTCGGCGGATAAAATTCCGCTTTCGGTGACGACAATTCGGTCATCAGGGATTTTATCGAGCATCCGTAGAGTGGTGTCAAGAGAGACTTCAAAGGAGTGCAAATCACGGTTATTGATGCCGATCAGTGGGAGCGGCAAACGCAAAGCTCTGTCCAGTTCCTCTTCGTTATGCACCTCAATCAATACATCCATGCCGAGCTGCAACGCCGTTTGCGTCAGCTCAAACATCTGGGCATCGCCAATGGCGGCGGCAATCAGTAAAATGCAATCCGCCCCTATTGCTCGAGCTTCATAGACCTGATAGTCATCGACAATAAAATCTTTACGAATCACAGGCAAGTCCACCGCTTGACGAACGGCTTGCAGGTATTCATTACTGCCTTGAAAGAAGTCTTGGTCGGTCAATACCGAAAGACAGGCAGCACCATGCTCGGCATAGCTTTTAGCAATCTCCACAGGTTCAAAAGGCTCTCGCAACACGCCTTTACTCGGCGAGGCCTTTTTAATCTCCGCAATCACCGCAGGCTGACCCGCTTCAATTTTTTGTGCCATCGCCTCCGCAAAACCTCTGGGTGCAGGAGCAGCCATCGCACGGCGTTTCATCTCCGCCATCGGCACCTGCTCACAGCCTGCTTGAATCTCTTCGAGCTTACGGAAAATAATCTTCTTTAAAATATCGGGGGTTTGGTGTTGCATATTGTCTCTTCTAGTTCTGTAAATAGCCAACAGTGCAAATGGAGGACTTGGTTGCTCCAAGTTGTGAATCCGTAAAGCTCATAGGCTGGCAAGCCAAAACTCGCTTCGCTCAAACATTGGCTTGCTTAACCGCCTATTTCGCTAACGGCTTCTACAACTTTCCCGCAGGCAAGTCCTCCATTCACACTGTTAGCCTAATCAATAAATATCCAAAAACCTCAGGAAGTGCTCGTTAAAACTGCTGCGTCAATAACACAAACTGTGCAAATTTTTCAGCAGCAGCACCTGATTCAATCGCTGCATCCGCCTTGGCGACACCTGCTTCAAAGCTATCGGCCAAGCCTGACACATACAGTGCCGCCCCCGCATTCAGGGCAATAATGTCTTTCGCCGCTTGAGTACGCAGATCCTGCTGGTTTTGGAAAACCGCTTCAATCAATGCCAAGCTTTCAGCAGCCGAATCCACGGCTAAAGGCTGCAGGCTTTCATGGGCTTTGTCAAGCTGTTCAGGATGCACCTGCCACTGGGTGATGTTGCCTTCTTTTAACTCTGCGACTTCTGTCGGCGAAGCAATGGAGATTTCATCCAACCCATCTTGTGCATG
The DNA here is from genome assembly GCA_027019045.1 of Piscirickettsiaceae bacterium. Lineage (GTDB taxonomy): Bacteria > Pseudomonadota > Gammaproteobacteria > Thiomicrospirales > Thiomicrospiraceae > JALUXI01. The sequence continues at coordinate 3,450 of JALUXI010000033.1, forward strand.
CACCACCATCACATGTTTAGAACCTAACTGCTTCAATACCTCTGCAAACACAGGCAACAACGACTTGTCATACACGCCTAACACCTGCGCAGGCGCACCTGCGGGATTGGTTAAAGGGCCAAGCAGATTAAAAATGGTGCGTACGCCTAGCGACTTTCTGGCACCGATGACATGCTTCATTGCTGAGTGGTGTGCGGGGGCAAACATAAAGCCCACGCCGACCTCTTCCACACATTGCGCCACCTGTTCAGGGGTTAAATTCAGATTCACCCCCGCCGCTTCCAAGACATCGGCACTGCCTGACTTGGAGCTGATGGAGCGGTTACCATGCTTCGCCACTTTACCCCCAGCGGCGGCCACCACAAAAGCGGAAGCGGTGGAGACATTAAAAGTATTGGCGCCATCGCCCCCCGTGCCGCAAGTATCAACCAGATGGGTTTTATCCGCAATCTCAACCCCTGCCGCCAACTCACGCATCACTTTCGCAGCCGCTGCAATCTCCTCATTGGTCTCACCCTTCATGCGCAGGGCAATCAAAATCCCGCCTATCTGTGCCTCGGTTGCTTCTCCGCTCATTAAGGCTTGCATCACCTGCTGCATGGTGTCGCTTGATAAATCCTGTTTTGCTAACAGCTGCTCTAAAGCAGGCTTTAAAACTTCGGCACTCATCAATTCGCTCCTTCTTTTGAAGCTTGGGGGGCGTGTTGTTCAAGGAAATTTTTTAACATCTGATGACCATAGTCGGTCAAAATCGATTCAGGGTGAAACTGCACGCCTTCAATCGGCAACGATTTATGCCGCACGCCCATAATCTCATCAAACTCACCCCCTGCATCCTGCGTCCAAGCGGTCACTTCCAGGCAATCTGGCAGG
>JALUXI010000034.1 GCA_027019045.1 Piscirickettsiaceae bacterium
GCGGTCACCACCAGCTTTGGTGCCACCTCTGATTTAACACAATTTTGGCAGCGGCAAGATTTTGCCGCCCTTCTGCTTGGACTCAAAAAAGATGCCGCCTCCGCCAGCCACGCCCTCACGCTTATTCACCCGCTCAGCGACACCGCCCAACAACTCACCCAGCAGCAACAACAACACTATCGCCCTCAATTTGCTCACCTGCTCAATCGAGAATTCAGCCACCTCCCCGCCGCTCTTGTTTGGCAAATTGCAACGATGCTCCACTATCCCCCCTCCCCCTTTCCACAAGGCTATTTAAACGGCCAACCCTTTGAAGCGCTCTCCTATGACCTCAAACAGTGGGCGCTCAGTCATCCAAAAGTGGCACAGCAACTGCCCAAAGCGTTTTGCCAAATCGTTTGCCAAAGTCATCCATGGCAAGTTGATCCAACCCAAACAAGAAAACAGATAGAACAGCAATGGAAAAATAGATTGGCACAACTTGTGCTATGATTTCCAAAAATAGTTAAAAGAGGGCACATTATGTCAGTTGAACACAAAATCCCCTCGGGCGTCTTTTTGGTCTCCAAAACCGACACCCGAGGCACCATCACCTATGCCAATCCCGCCTTTGTTGAGGTAAGCGGCTATACCGAAGAGGAACTGCTGGGACAGCCGCATAATATGGTGCGCCATCCTGATATGCCGAAAACCGTTTTTCGACTGTTGTGGCAAGACCTACAAGCAGGGGAAGAGTTCTGGGGCTTTGTGAAAAACCGTTCTAAGGATGGTGGCTACTACTGGGTCTATGCCCATGTCACCCCCACCTTTAGCACCGACGATGGGAGCATTATCGGCTACCACTCCGACCGCCGTCCTGCTGACCCCAACAAATTAGCCATCATCGAACCCATCTACCAAACTTTACTTCAAGCAGAAGCTCAAGGTGGGATTGAAGCGGGTATCAAAGCCCTAGAGAACTTCTTAAAAGAAAAAGGAATGAGTTATGAAGAATTTATTTTCTCCCTCTGAGTGGTCCTCTCTGGATAAAACCCGTATCGGCATCTTATCAGCTGCCTTCATCATGTCTGCAGTCATTTTCAAAAACCTCATTGAGTACGGCTTTGACTGGAGCAACATCCTAGAAGTGATCGTGGCAGCCATTATGGTCTGGGTGTGGGCAGGCATCAATAAAACAGAGCGATTTTTATCCAAAACCGTCAACCTTCTCAAAGACTACTCCCACGGCGAACTCAACGGTCGCCTACTTAAAATTGAAGAAAAAGGGGTATTAAAAGAGCTAGCAGAGTCTATTAACTACAATGCTGACATTACCGAAGTCTTTCTAAGAGAGCTGCTCGCCCCCATTGAAAAAGCCTCCAAGGGGCAATTCCACCGCACCTTTGTGACCGAAGGGTTTGAAGGCTTCTACCACTGTGTTATTGAAAAAATTGCCATGCCTTTAGCGCAAATGAAAGAAAATCATGAGCTAAGCGAAAAAAATAAAATCATGGCCGACCTCCAACGCATCTCAGGCACAGGGATTGATGAACTGCAAATCATCCAAAAAGATGTTTCTGATGCTGGAGAACACGCTGATACCATTAAAGAAATCAGCAATGAAGCCGCCGAAGTGGCTTCAGACAGCATGCAACAGCTTCAACAACTGCTCAAACAAGCACAAGAACTCAGCCGTAATATCGAAACTTCTAATCAACTCGCCGTTGAGTTAGAGCAGAAAACCAAAGATATTAGCGCCATTATCAACCTCATCAAAGAGATTGCCGAGCAGACCAATCTCCTCTCACTCAATGCTGCGATTGAAGCGGCTCGAGCAGGCGAACATGGTCGAGGCTTTGCCGTAGTCGCCGATGAAGTGCGCTCCTTGGCCAACAAAACCCAAGAAGCAGCAAATGAAGTCAATGACTCCATCACCGCCTTACAAACCAATGCCCAAGACTCTTTTGAAAACCTCACCAAAGTGAGTCAAGTAGGTGAGTCGGTTTCAGAATTCCTCAATGCATTTGAAAACCGCATGAGAGTGGTTGACCAAAATGCAAGCATCACCCAAGCCTATGCCGATGCAATCGCCACCACACTGTTTATCACCATCAACAAAGTCAACCACATCATCTTCAAACGCAAGGCCTACGCCAACGCCTATGCGATGGAACTAGAGTACCCACTGGTTGATCATACACAGTGTGCCTTCGGTCAATGGTACTACTCTGACAAGGCCAAAGATCTACGAACAAACTACCCAGAAATGAACGAGCTTGAACCTCACCACACCAAACTACACGAATGTGCGCTGGATACCACTCAAATCATTAAAGGCGGACTGCCTCAAATGATGAAAGAGCATGACCGACTGCTCAACGACTTCCAGTGTATTGAGAACGAGTCTGACGAACTGTTTGATGACCTCAACCAAGTGAACGACAAAATGCGTATTGAACTTGAGAATCGAGCCAAAAAAGCCAAAAAAGCCATTGAACAGGCTCGACACGCTTAAAACACACCTAAACCGAAAACACCACCGTTTTATTCCCGTGAATCAGCACCCGATCTTCCAAGTGATGGCGCAGACCACGGGCTAAAACGGTTTTCTCCACATCTCGTCCCAAGCGTTTCAAATCTTCCACTGTATGAGCATGCGAGACACGAATCACATCCTGTTCAATAATCGGCCCTGCATCCAACACTTCGGTCACATAGTGGCAAGTCGCACCAATCAACTTCACCCCTCTTTCATACGCCTGATGATAGGGTTTTGCCCCCACAAAAGAGGGCAGGAAGCTATGATGAATATTGATCACCCGTCCAGCAAAATCGGCACACATTTGCGGTGGTAAAATCTGCATATACCGTGCCAATACAATCACATCCGCCGCATACTGCTGCACCAAAGCTTCCGCTTCTGCAAAGGCTTGCGGCTTGTTTTCAGGGGTGACTGGCACATAATGAAACGGTACCTGATACCACTTGGCCATCTCCTCCAAATCAGGATGATTGGCAATCACACAGACAATCTCCCCTGGCAAGTCTTGCTCATGCCAGCGATACAGCAGGTCCGCTAAACAGTGCGACTCCTTAGAGGCAAACAGCGCAATCTTCTTCGGCTTGGCCGAATCATTCAACTGCCACTGCATCTCAAACTGCTCCGCCAACTGGGCAAAGTCCGCCTGAAACGCCTCCACCCCATTTTTTAATGAACTGGCCAAAATCTCATGACGCATAAAAAACCACCCCTTCGCCGAATCGGTATGGTGATTCGCCTCCACAATGGTGCCCCCGTGCTGAGCGATTAAACTCGCCACTTCAGCCACAATTCCTACCTGGTCAGGACAAGAAATAATTAAACGATAAACATGACTCATACTTAATCCTCTTTTTTGATTGCCTGTATAATATCAAAATATTTTTCAATGCGAGTTTCCAAATGAAAATTGTCTCCTTTAATGTCAATAGCATCCGCCAACGCCTGCACCAACTGCAAGCCCTCACCGACCAATATCACCCCACCATCATTGGGCTACAAGAAACCAAAGTGCAAGACCATGAGTTCCCCGTGGAACCGCTTAAAGAGATGGGCTATGAAGCCGTTTTTGCAGGGCAGAAAACCCACTATGGTGTCGCCACCCTCTACACGGAAGAGGTCAAACTGATTCAAGGATTGACAGGCTGGCCGCATGAAACCGATCCAGATGCACAAAAACGCATCACCATTTGCGACTTTGAAACCGCTTCTGGCGAAGCTCTCAGAATCATCAATGGCTACTTCCCGCAGGGCGAAAATCGAGATCACCCTATCAAATTCCCCGCCAAACAGAAATTCTATGAAGACCTAATGCACTACCTTGAAACCGAGTGCGACCCCAGCCAAAATTTGATTGTGATGGGCGACTTTAATATCTCCCCCCAAGACATCGACATCGGCATTGGAGAGCCCAACCGCAAACGCTGGCTCCGTGAAGGCAAAACCAGCTTTTTACCTGAAGAGCGTGAATGGTGGCAACGGCTCATCGACTGGGGATTGTTCGACACCTTCCGCACCGTCCATCCCGATATGGACGACTGCTTTAGCTGGTTTGACTACCGCTCTCGTGGCTTTGACAGAGAGCCTAAAAGAGGGCTACGCATCGATACATTGCTCGCCACTGCGCCACTTAATGAAAAAGTGGTCGATAGCGGCATTGCCTACGACATCCGAGCCATGGAAAAACCCTCCGACCATGCGCCTGTATGGACAGAATTTAACCTATGAGACCCGATATGATTCCAGCAAAAGTCATCAACAACACCCCTCTAACAGACGACATTA
>JALUXI010000035.1 GCA_027019045.1 Piscirickettsiaceae bacterium
TTGTTCTTTATTTAAATTCATACTTCTCTGGATTCTCATTCTCAACCTTAATTAGTCTTTGAAATTCTTAAACTGCAAAGGCAAAGCAATCTCCTCACTGGCTTTGAGCATCTGCATCACCTGCTGCAAATCATCTCGCTTTTTACCCGTCACTCGAATGCTATCGCCTTGATTCGCTGCCTGCACCTTCAGCTTGCTGTCCTTAATCATTTTAATAATTTTTTTCGCGTCAGGCGCTTCCAACCCCTCTTTTACCTTCACCACCTGTTTAGCCGTTTTGATTTGAATATCAGGGTCTTGTAACGCCAATGCACGAATATCAATGCCACGGCGATTCAACTTTTGAATCAAAATTTGATACATCTGCTCAAGCTGAAACTCAGACTCTGTTTTCATCGTAATCTGGTTGTCATTCCCCAGCTCAAAGCTCGACTCTGTACCACGAAAATCATAACGGGTATCCACCTCTCGATTGGCCTGATCCACCGCATTGGTCAACTCATGTTTATCAATTTCAGAAACAATATCAAATGATGGCATCTTTCTCTCCTCTCAAACTCAAAAACCCTTTGCACCCTAAAATGCAAAGGGTTCATTATAAACAATCAGAATTTTAAAATTTACTGAGTCTGCGTCCCCAATAAAAATTCTGCATTTTGAGCATTTTGTTGCTGTGCAGTATTGGTAGCTCCCTGATTGATTCCCATAAAGTAGTGATCCTCTGTATCAATAAAAACACCATAATTGTCACTTTGGTCTGCATCATTCACCATACAGGCCAAGCCGTCATAAACGGGAAGTGTCTCATTAAAAATCTGGTTATGCGTATTATCATTTGACCAGTCTGTCACATAATTTGAAGAGCTAAATAATACATCTGAGTCAGCATAATAAGGCTCCGTCCCTATTCTATTTTCGCAAATCAAGTTAAAGTAAATGGTGTAATGCTTTGCATTCGCCGTATCCAACTGACAATTCACCCCCGCAGGTAGCGACAAACCACATTGATAAGGTGTCACCGTTACACTGCCTTTAGGGACAGACTCTGATACCGTCCCATCTCCACCCGTTGTCAAAGTATAGGCTTCACCGCTATAAGACAGACTAATTTGCGCAGCAGGGATATTGTTTAAACTTAGGTTACTCAACTCAGAAGGCTTCAGCTTAAATGCCTGAAAAGTAGTCGTGCTCCCCACAGGCGGAGTATAAGCAGTTTTCTCTAACCCAAATCCAAAGCCTGTTCCATCCACTTTATCCGCCACTAAGCCCATTCGACCATTAGAAGGGGAGCGAAAAACAAATTTATAATAGTACGCATCGGTTGTTGGATCCGTTTGCGTTGTTCCTTCTTGTCCATAATCCGTATAAGTATCACAACTGGTTAAACTATCCTTTAGCTCCACCTCAAAATAGGGCTCATCCCCTGTCGATTTTCGCCAACACCCTTTGGTCTGAGTATTACTATGCAAATCAGTTTTCACCACCTGATGCCCACTTTTAAACTCAATAATCTGGGACTCTGCTGAAGTGGGCGTTTGATTAGTCGGATCCACAATCACCCGATGATAGGTAAACATCTTGCCTGTCACGGCTGATTCTGTGGTGACTGGATTTTTTAGGGCGAAAATTAAAGCATTCGGACTGCTCGTTGAGAGACGACCACTCGGGATTAAAGCCGCCGCAAGATTATCACTTAATAACATCAATGAAGGGTTTAAATTTGTTAAATCGTAATAGACCCCTGACACCCCATTCAAAGAAATCTGACTAAAACTCGATTGAGCATTCCCAAAATAACGACCCGTTAAATTCAAAATCATCTTCCCATCATTATCTGGCTGAAAGCTGGCCAAATCCCCCACCATTGCTGCACCATAATAACCTAGTGGCTGATTTGTTTCAGGCAATGCTGACTCTGAACCACCTCCTGATGAACAACCAGATATGGCTGTAACTAAGGCAATACTCAATGCCCACTTGAATAATTCACTTTCTCTTTTTCCTTTTGATACCACCCCATACACTCTATTTAACATGTCACACCTCCTTACGCTATATTACTCATTTAAATAGTAACGCTCTCATTTTGTTTTTTCAAGGAAGTGAGGCATAATTCAAACCATAAATTGATTAGAATCAAAGATTTAAGCAATAAAAAAGCCCGCTATCGATAGCGGGCCTCTGTTTATACTTCATCACGGAATCTAAAAAGGCAATTTCAACTCAGGATCCACTTTGAGCATTTCCTGTTTAAAGGCATTTTGAATGCGTTCCAAAGCGTCGGGCGTGGTGCCTTCAAATCTCAATACCAGAATCGGCGTGGTATTGGAGGGGCGAACCAGCCCCCAACCATCTTCCCAATCGACACGGATACCATCTAAATCAAATACCTTTCCACCTGGAAATTCTGCAACCTGTTTCAATTTCTCCATAAACGCAAAATGATCACCAAAGTTATCAAATGCTAAATCCAATTCGGGCGTGTTATAGGCATTGGGCAGGCTGGCAAATAGCTCCGTTGAACTTAATGGCTGTGCCGCTAAAATCTCTAACATTCTGGCGGCAGTATAAACACCATCATCAAAGCCATACCAGGACTCTTTAAAGAAAGTATGCCCCGACATTTCACCCCCCAAAGCAGCACCAATCTCTTTCATTTTGGCTTTAATAAATGAATGCCCCGTCTTCCACATCAAGGGCTTACCACCCGCCTCTTCAATCACCTTACCGAGCAGAGAGGTGCATTTGATGTCATAAATAATCGTCGCCCCTGGCACCCGCTCTAGCACTTGGCGAGCATAGAGCATCATTTGACGATCGGAATACAACACATGACCTTCGGTATCCACCACGCCACAGCGGTCGCCATCCCCATCAAACGCCAACCCAATATCGGCTTGCTGTGCTTTAACTTCTGCAATCAAATCTTGCAAATTTTTTGGTTTTGCAGGATCGGGATGGTGATTCGGGAAGGTGCCATCTACATCACAAAACAGCTCAGTCACCTCGCAGCCCAATGCCCGTAGCACTTTTGGGGCATAAGCCCCCGCTACGCCATTACCTGCATCCACCACCACTTTTAAAGGGCGCACCAACTTAACGCTTAGCTCAACCGCTTTAATATAATCCTCTTCAATATCATAGGGGGTTACCTGCCCTTCGGTCGGCAATGCCACAAAATCCTCTTCCATAATGCGACGATACAGATCCTGAATCATCTCGCCATAAAGCGTCGTTCCCGCCACCACCATTTTGATGCCATTGTAATCAGGTGGATTATGCGAACCCGTAATCATCGCACAAGAAGAGACCCCTGGCAGCGTTGCCGCACCAAAGTACACCATCGGTGTGGTCACCTGACCTAAATCAATCACCTCTAAGCCACAGTCGGTTAAGCCTCTTTCTAGCGCTTCAATAAAACGGGGGCCACTTAAACGCCCATCTCGACCCACCACAATCTTGTCCTCTCCAGCTGCCACCACAGCCGACCCCAAAGCACGGCCAATCTGCTCTACCGCCTCTTCAGTCAAATTCTGATCCACAATACCTCGAATGTCATAGGCTTTAAAAATACTCTGATCCATCTTCATCTCCTTTAACTAAACCCTCACCGAGTTCCTGTATGCCCAAAACCGCCTTCGCCTCGTTCAGTCTGGTCACCAAATTCATCCACAATCACCCACTCAGGCTGCACCACAGGCACCACCACCATCTGGGCAATCCGTTCACCCACTGCAACCGTAAAAGGTTCTGTTCCCCGATTCCACAAAGAGACCATCAGCGGCCCTTGGTAATCAGAGTCAATCAACCCCACCAAGTTCCCCAACACAACCCCATGCTTATGACCCAAGCCCGAACGGGGTAATAGCATCGCCGCATAACCAGGATCTTCTAGATGAATCGCCATCCCTGTTGGAATCAATTCCGTCTGTCCAGGTTGCAACACCAAATCCTGCTCCAAGCACGCCCGTAAATCCAACCCTGCCGAGCCAGCTGTCCCATAATGCGGCATCGGAATCTCTTTACCCAAACGAGGGTCTAAAATTTTTACATCAACTTTCAAAGTTCTGCTCCATGACATATTATTCGCCCACTATTCTAGCTCAAAATTTCAATGCTTTTTATGCTATAATTTGTCAATTATCATTCAATTTAAAAAGACCTCTATGAGCGAAGCCACCCTTCCCAATTCTGCAGAAAACGCAACAGAAAGCACCCAAGACTA
>JALUXI010000036.1 GCA_027019045.1 Piscirickettsiaceae bacterium
TTCAAAACGAAAAAGAGACCAGGCGCTCAATTTACCCGTTTCCAATCGTATTATTGATCAGTTGATATTGTGGTGTGGTGTCTTCTTCGCAGTGATGAGTGTCTATGTCATTATGAAAATTGGGCGGATCAATTATGAGGCGACAGGGTTTGTGGTATTGCTGGTTTTGGGCTTGGGGGTGTTTGTAGATGGTATCCGTTTTAGCTGGCGTTTTAGTATGATCGGTATGTTAATGATGTTGGCATCTGTTATTGCTGCCTATATTGTGGCTTATGTATGGCTGATTTTAGGTGGGATTCTAGTTGTGATGCTGGTTGCTTATTGGTTGGAGCACCTCAACTATCAATCCCTATTAAAGCGGTTTGAAACGCCTGAAGAGGGGACTGATTAGTTTTTTTCAGAGCAAGGCCTCGCTTTTCTCAAGAGAGGCTTTTTGTTTTTATGCTAAGCGTTTCTGGGCTTCACTTTGGATGCGTTTAATCATGTGATAAAGCCCTGTTGAACGATTGGGTGAGAGGTGTTGTAATAGACCGATCTCTGCCAGAAAATCGAGTGGCGCATTGGCAATTTCTTCGGGTGTTCTGCCATTGTAGATGCGCAGAAGCATGGCGATTAAGCCTGCCACAATAGCTGCATCACTGGTGGCTTGCATATAGAGCCGCCCATCTTCTTCTTCGATATGAATCCAAACTTGTGATTGGCAGCCGTGAATACGGTTCTCTTCAGTTTTTAGGCTGTCATCCATTTTCTGTAATGTCTTGCCCATGTCGATCAGATATTTGTATCGATCTTTCCAGTTATCAAAGTGTGTAAAGCGTTTGACAAGATCTTTTTGAACTTCTTCAATGGATTGGCTAGGAGGGGTGTGTTGCGTCATTTTTTTCTCTGTGATTCTCTGTTTTTGGATGTCTATTGTAAGGAATATTGAATCGGAACCGCAATGTTTTTAGGTTGTTTGGGGAGGGCTTTGGGAAAAGGTTTGAAATAACGGTGCATCTGTTCATTCACAATGGCGAGAGCGGCTTGGTCTAAAAGACGGTGTCCCGAGCTGGATTTGATTTGAATGTGGCTGATGTACCCATCTGGATGCAGCGTGAAACTTAAAAGGACTTTGCCTTGTTGATGACGACGACGGGCACGGTAGGGGTAATTCTGTTGCGCATAGCGAGCTAAGGTTTGACTGAGTTCTGTCAGATAGCGTTGCTCAATGGCATGGCGTTGTTGTTGGGTGAGTCCTGGTTTTGCGGGCGGTGAAGGGGCTGTCACTTTTTTGGTTGGAGTAGATGAGGGTGCTGATGAAGGCTTAGGTGGCTGAGAGGCGGTGGGGGATGAGGCTTTTTTTACTTTTTTTATGGTCGGCGTTTGCACAGGTTTGTGCACCACTGCTGGTTTGGGTTTGGCTGTTTTTTTAACGACTTTTTTTTTGGTTTGTTTTTTGAGGGGTTGTTTTTGGGGAGGCTGAGTGGGGCGTTTAGCCTTAGGCTTAGATTGATGAACTTTCTTAATTTTTTTAGGTTTCGGCACCGGTTTGGGCTGGTTTTTTTTCGGGTGAGTAGGTTTTGGCTCCACTTTTTTGGGGGTGGTTTTTTGAGGTGCTGGTTGGGTTGCTATATTGTTTGTGGAGGAGGGTGAGGGTTGGAACATGGAGAGGGTGACGGGGACAGGTTTGTTTTTAGTTGGGTGAGCAGGCGTATTTCCTGAAAGTAGTTTCCAAGCCAATAGGATGAGTAAGAGATAGAGAGCGATGGCACTTAAAAGTGCTTTTTGATTGTGGCTCATGAGGCGTGTTGAGTGACGATAGTGAGGTTTTCAAAGCCTCTTGCTTTGAGTTGATCGATAACCTTGGCAAAAATGCCGAACCGAGCTTGCCGATCAACTTTTAGCAGAATCGTTTGTTGACGGCGAAGTGGGTGCAAGAGCAGTTTGAGTTGCGTAAGGGCAATGGGTTGTTGGTTGAAGTAGAGTTGTCCTTGGGCATTGATCGCAATTTGAACAGATTTTTCAACTTGATCAGCAGGCAGAGGGCGTGTTTTTTCGGTTTCGGGGAGGGTGATATTGAGTTGGTCTTGTACAATAAAGCTGGCGGTGGTGAGCACAATCGCTAACAGCACCAGCATGACATCAATCATGGGGATGACATTGATTTGGTCAAACTTTTTCATGGATTTACTGTGTGGCTGTTGTGTTGCGCTTGGTACTGTAGTTGAAGCACCTCCACTTTTCGCATCAGGGCGTTGTAGCTCATAATGCTGGGAATGGCGATTAAGATACCGCCTGCAGTTGCTTTGAGTGCCAGTGCAAGCCCAAGCATAATCGCAGCGGTGTTTAGGTGTTGTGTCTGCCCGAGGTCGTAAAAGGTGAGAAGGACACCTAGGACGGTGCCGAGTAACCCGACATAGGGGGCGTTAGCACCCATACTCGCAATGGTGGTCAGATTGCGTGTCAGATCGATGGTGAGTAGCTCTGCTTGAGAGTAGTGGCTTAAATCAAGTTGTTTAAAAAAGAAGAGGCGTTCTAGGCTGAACCAGAGGGTGATAAATCCCATCAAGGCTAGGCTGCCAAAGATAGCGGGGTCTAAAAAGGTTTTTAAAGTTTCCATAATGCGACTCGGTCATATCAATATAGGGGCAGTTTGCCAAATAGATTGGGTAAAAGCAATGCAGAAGTCTGAAGAGAGTTTGAAAAGCAAATCAAACGGCTTTAAAAATGTCTAGAATTCCCAGTCCTGAAGGGATTTTATCGATACAGGACTGGGAATTTTAGGCAAATTTTAAGCGAGAAAATCTAAACAGGCGTCTAAACCGCGATAATTGATAGCGGTATCCGCTTGGGCTTGAACGGTGGGTTTTGCATGATAGGCGATGCTGAGTCCCGCCTCTTGCATCATTAGTAGATCGTTTGCACCATCACCGATGGCAATGACTTGGTCGGGTGTAATGTTGAGTTGTTGGCAGAGTTCGTGAAGATAATCGGCTTTGGCTTGTGCGTCGATGATGTCGCTTTCGACGGTGCCTGTCAGTTTGTCTTCCAGTTCTCCGAGTACATTGGAACGTGTGAAGTCCAAACCATAATCTGCCTTGAGACGCTCGGTAAAGTAGGTAAAACCTCCCGAGACGAGTGCAAAAGCGATGCCTTTAGCTTTTAGACCTTCGAGCCAAGCTTCTGCACCTGGGTTTAGATAGAGGCGTTCTTGATAGACTTTGTCCAGTGCGGTGGTTTCTAATCCTTTGAGTAGGGCAACGCGTTTTTTGAGGGAGCTGGCAAAATCGAGTTCCCCTCGCATCGCTGCTTCGGTGATTTCGGAGACTTGTTGTTTGAGGTTGAGCATGTCGGCAATCTCATCCACACACTCAATGGCAATCAGGGTGGAGTCCATGTCGCTAATCACCAGTTTGATGCGATCAGCTTGGTAATCCTCTGGCAATCTGTTGATATCAAGTTTTAGCTGTGCCCGTAGAGACTGAAGTTTTTCTGGTGAGAGCATCAATGGGCTGTCACACCGAAAATGGTTGGAGATTTTGACTAGGGGGGCTGAGAATACTGTTTCGATTTCGAGTTGTTGTGCTTCTGATAGTACTGGAGTGTGGATGAGGTAGCGTGCCATGGTATGTCTCGGTTAATTTTTAAGAGGCACTATTTTAGTGTGTGCCAGTTGGTCATGCAAAAATTGTTTTTTTGGGGAGAAGAGAAGCCATAGCCAACTCACTGGGAAGAGAAGCGCTGCCCACATAAAGCGCAGGTTGGCATCATGGCGAGTGAGTAGGTAGCCGTCTTCACGAAGGAGTTGCAGTTGCCAAGTTCTCAGTCCTGGTGTTTGCCCTGTTTTGAGCCAGAAGAAGGTGAGATAAAAATAGGTGATGGCAATCAAATAAAACTGAAAACTCATTAGACTGGTGGGGTGGTTTTGAAATCCAGGGCCGAGCCAGACGACAAAGGGAAGGGTGGCGGCAAACCAGACGGCAAAAAGCGGAAGGCTGTCGTAAAAAAAAGCGAATAGTATTTTAAGGGCGGTTTTCATGATGGATTGGTTTTATAGTTGGTGGAATATTTATAGAGAGCTTTGCACGAGTGGGATGCGAGAGAAAAAAGAGATAAAATTTTTCGAATCAAGGCGGAAAACGCAGGCAATAGCCAGCTATTGCCAAGTTTTTCAACGAAGAATCGGGGGGGTAGCCTTTTTTATCCGTGTAGCCAGCTCGTGTAAAGCTCTCTTATAATATCATCATCGTTTTTATTTTTTGGAGAAGTGGGATGAATTTGTCTGGTGATTTGAGTTTGAGTTGGATGCTTTTGGGCTGGTTAGGGTTGGTTTTTCAGGCGGTATGGGCATTTAAACAGGCACCCTGGTATAAGATTCAGGGGGATTCGGGGGCGCAGAGTGTTTTTTTGGGAATGACGGTTGCCATTTTATTGGTTTGGGTGACAGGGGCGCAGATTGAAAATGGATTGAATTTTCATTTTCTTTTAATGACGACAGTGACATTGATGTTCGGGGTGTCATTTGCTTTAATTTTGGCGCTATTGGTGATGGTGGGAATGACTTTGGTCGGCCATGGGGATTGGCAGGCATTGGGTTGGAACTATCTCTTGATGGGCGTGGTGCCGGTGTGGATCAGTTGGTGGATTGCGACTTGGTCGTATCGTTTATTAGACCGTAACTTTTTTGTATTTGTGTTATTAAATGGTTTTTTTGCGGCGGTATTGTCCACGGTGGTGAGTTTAATGTTGATTGGTGGAGTGATGGGGTTGATGGAGTTACATTCTTGGACGGAAATTAGTCATCAGTATATGGGGTTTGTGCCTATTTTGGCTCTGCCCGAAGGTTTTTTGAACGGTTTTTTAGTGGCGGCTATGGTGTTATTTAAGCCAGAATGGCTGGCTTGTTTTAGTGATGAGGTTTATTTGAAAGGGAAATAGGTAACTACTCAGATCCCCCCTGAAATCCGCCACTTCTGCGTTGGAAAATGGTCATTTACGACTTGTAAACTCACATTTCCCTCCTTGAGTTGACGAATTTCAGGGGCAATCTGAGCAGTTACGGTATCAACTGAATAGTTACGGAAATAGATCATTTTCAGAAAATGGATATAAATTAAAAAGCCAGCGTGAATAGCTGGCTTTTTACTGAAACGATTTTTTAGTAGTTGATTATTTACGCGCCCAAAGTGGTGTGATGTTTGCGTAATCTTCTGTTTGCTTAACTTCAGCTTTAGCAGTTTTAAGCGCAAGCTTAGCGTTTTTCATGGCTGCTGCTTTATCCCCTTTCTTCTGTGCAGCTTCTGCTTTGGCGATGTAGTAATCTACATAGGCTTTTTTCATTTTCTTTTGCTTCCAAACATCGCCACGCTTTTTAGCAACTGCATGAGCGGCTTTGGCTTGTGCAATCATGTCGCTGTATGAGGCTGAAGCAGTGGTTGGGTTGCTTGAACAAGCCCCTAGTGTCACAGTAGTTGCGATAGTTGCAGCAATTAGTAATTTTTTCATTGGTTCCTCCAATTGAGTGAGCTTATATTTTTTATGGCTGCCCATTTCAGGACAACAGGTATGATTTTAGTGGTTTCTAGCAAATAGTAAAGCTTGTCGACCACTTTTTTTACGAAATTAAAGTGTCGGAAAATAGGTTATTCAGTTTACCCCGTGCCTGTCAATCCTTATAATGTACAAAATTTTATTCAAAAACAGCACGCAAGCCAGCAGATTGGCTTAAATTTTTATGTAACTTATTGAAATGTAACTAGTATTTTTGCTCTTTAAATGAGTGTAAAGTGGATTTGCTTGCTTTATTTAAAATACTGATACAGTCATAAGGAAGTGTTGATAGCAATTAAGGATGAACCCATGCGAATTTTACAAGAAGCCTTAACCTTTGATGATGTCTTATTGGTGCCAGCTCACTCAACGGTGTTGCCAAATGAAGTGAGTTTAAAAACCAAGATTACCCGTGAAATTGAACTCAACATTCCATTTGTTTCAGCTGCAATGGATACGGTGACCGAAGCACGGTTGGCGATTTCAATGGCGCAAGAAGGCGGGATTGGAATTATTCATAAGAATATGACCATTGACGAGCAGGCTCATGTGGTCACGAAAGTGAAAAAATATGAGCATGGTGTGATCAATGAGCCGGTTACCGTTCAGGTGACTGACTCAGTAAAAGATGTGATGGAAACCACCAAAAGCAACCGTGTTTCCAGTGCACCCGTGATGGATGGTGATGATTTGGTTGGGATTGTGACTTCTCGTGATTTGCGTTTTGTGGAAGATTTGACCAAGCCGGTTTCTAAGGTGATGACCCCCAAAGAGAAGTTGGTGACTGTGAAAGAGAAGGCTTCTCGTGAAGAGGTGATGCAAAAGTTGCATGATTACCGTATTGAGCGTTTATTGGTAGTGGATGATGACTTTAACCTGAAAGGGATGATTACGGTTAAGGATATGATGAAGTCCTCTGAACACCCCAATGCGTGTAAAGATGCCAATGGACGGTTGCGTGTTGGCGCAGCTGTGGGTACAGGTGCGGATACTGAAGCGCGCGTGGCAGCATTGGTGGAAGCGGGTGTTGATTTAATTATTGTGGATACAGCGCATGGTCATTCGCAGGGTGTATTAGACCGTGTGGCTTGGGTGAAGCAGACTTACCCTGAAGTCCAAGTGGTCGGTGGGAATATTGCAACGGCTGAAGCGGCATTGGATTTGGTTAAAGCGGGTGCAGATGGTGTCAAAGTGGGGATTGGTCCAGGTTCTATTTGTACCACTCGCATTGTGGCAGGCGTGGGGGTGCCACAAATTACAGCGATTTCAAATGTGGCTACAGCACTAAAAGACTTGGGTGTACCCATTATCGCTGATGGCGGGATGCGCTTTTCAGGGGATGTGGCTAAAGCATTGGTAGCAGGTGCATCTTGTGCCATGATGGGTAGTATGTTTGCAGGGACTGAAGAGGCGCCGGGTGAGGTGATCTACTATCAAGGACGGGCTTACAAGTCTTACCGTGGTATGGGCTCTTTGGGCGCGATGAGTCAGAAGCAGGGGTCGAGCGATCGTTATTTCCAGTCTTCTAATGCGGCAGATAAATTGGTGCCAGAAGGGATTGAAGGTCGCGTGGCTTATAAAGGGCCTTTGGCGCCGATTATTCACCAGTTGGTCGGTGGGTTGCGTTCAAGTATGGGGTATACCGGTTGTAAAGATATTCCTGAGTTCAATACCAAGCCAAATTTCGTTCGCGTCACCAGTGCAGGGATGGCAGAAAGCCATGTTCACGATGTGACAATTACGAAAGAAGCCCCTAACTACCGAGTCTAAGCCGTTAATGGAGCCATTACCGCCTTTTACACCTGAAGTGATAGAGCGATTGATCGTTCAAGTCCCACTTCTAAAGCACCTTACTCCGAATGAACGCCAACAAGTTTTGGGGTTTATGGAGGCTTTTTTACGCTTTCAGCCTGGAGAAGTTATTGTGAAAGAGGGGGAGCAGGATGATGCGGCAATGTATATTCTCATTTCGGGTCGTGCGGCAGTGACGACCGGTGAGCAGGGAGAGGTTATTTTAGATGAGGTACAAGTGGGAGAGTTTTTTGGAGAACTCTCCTTTCTGACGGAATCTCCTCGTACGGCGACGGTTCAAGCATTGGAGCCTTGTATTGTTTGGCGATTGGATCATGCAGCTTTGGGGGCGATGCCTTGTTCTTTGCGTGAAAAAATTAAAGATGACATTATTCAAAAATTGATGAGAGTGGTTTCTCACAGTAATCAACAGATTAAGTCGGTCATGATTTAGTGACCTATGGAAGGATTATGACAGCACATAAAGATTTACATCAAGATCGTATTTTAATTTTAGATTTTGGTTCGCAATATACGCAGCTCATTGCTCGGCGCATTCGAGAGATTGGTGTTTACTGTGAGGTAATGCCTTGGGATATCGGTGGAGAGGCAGTTGAACAGTTTCAGCCGAAAGGGATTATTCTGTCAGGTGGGCCTGAGACGGCAATTGGAGAGGATGCACCGAGAGCACCTGAGGTGGTGTTTGAAATGGGGGTGCCAGTTTTAGGTATTTGCTACGGTATGCAGACCATGGCAGAGCAGTTGGGTGGGATGGTGATTCATGCAGATGAGCATGAGTATGGTTATGCCCAAGTGCGTGCGCATGGTCATACCAAACTGCTAAAAGACATTGAAGACCATGTCACGCCTGAAGGTTATGGTTTGTTGGATGTTTGGATGTCTCATGGGGATCGTGTGGAGATTATGCCTGAAGGCTTTAAACTGATGGCAAGCACTGAAAATTGCCCGATTGCGGGGATGGCGAATGAAGAGAAAGATTTTTATGGTATTCAGTTCCACCCTGAAGTGACGCATACCAAGCAGGGTAAACGCATTCTTGAACGCTTTGTGAAAACCATTTGTGGTTGTGAAGCTTTATGGACAACCGAAAATATCATTGAAGACAGTATTGCTCGTATTCGGGAGCAGGTTGGGGATGATGAAGTGCTATTGGGGCTTTCTGGTGGAGTGGATTCTTCCGTGGTTGCGGCTTTATTACATAAAGCAATTGGTGATCAGTTGACTTGCGTATTTGTCGATCATGGCCTGTTACGCTACCAAGAAGGTGACCAAGTTATGGCTATGTTTGCCGAAAATATGGGTGTGAAGGTAATTCGTGTCGATGCAGAAAAGCGTTTTATGGATGCATTGGCAGGGGAGACTGATCCAGAGAAGAAACGGAAAATTATCGGACATGAATTCATTAAGGTATTTGATGAAGAGTCGGCGAAGTTGACCAATGTTAAGTGGTTGGCACAAGGGACGATTTACCCTGATGTGATTGAGTCAGCGGGTTCTAAGACAGGGAAGGCGAAGGTCATCAAATCTCACCATAATGTGGGTGGCTTGCCCGAAGATATGGAGCTGAAACTATTAGAACCTTTACGCGAGCTGTTTAAAGATGAGGTGCGCAAGCTTGGGGTGAGTTTGGGGTTGCCTTACGATATGGTCTATCGCCATCCTTTCCCAGGACCTGGTTTAGGTGTACGAATCTTGGGTGAAGTGAAAAAAGAGTATGCCGATATTTTGCGTTTGGCGGATCACATCTTTATTGAAGAGCTTCGGAAGTGGGATCTCTATGAAAAAACTTCACAAGCGTTTGCCGTCTTCTTGCCGGTCAAATCGGTGGGTGTCGTAGGGGATGCGCGTCGTTATGATTTTGTTGTGGCGTTGCGTGCGGTAGAGACGATTGATTTTATGACGGCTCGTTGGGCGCATTTGCCTTATGAGTTTTTAGAAACTGTTTCCAGTCGAATTATCAATGAAGTGCCTAGAATTTCTCGGGTGACTTATGATATTTCGAGTAAGCCGCCTGCAACCATTGAGTGGGAATAAAACGACTCCGTTTTTTGAGTCATCAGGCCTTCACTTTGAAGGCCTTTTTTATTGATATTGTCACTATGCAAGAGATTGAAATTTTTGGTCATAAGGTTTTATGGCAGCGAACTCGTCGTAAGCAATCTGTGGGGATGAAAGCATCTCTCAACGGAGTGAAGTTGTTGACGCCTATGGCGTGGTCTGAAACGAAAGTGAGGCGATTTTTGAAAGAAAATAAGGCGTGGTTTGTCGAAGCCGTCTCTCATTGTCACTTGCCCGAACCAAGCCAGCTTTTGCAGGTGGGGCAGCCGTTTGAATTTTTAGGTCAGGCCGTTCAATTACAGGTTATTTTTGGTACGGCATTTGATTATGAATGGATAAGGACGAATCCAGTATCAGGACTGGGCATTCTGAAGATTTTTTTGCCGCAAGCGGAGTTTTCTTCTGTTTTGGAAACAGCGTCTTTTGACCTGTTGTTTCGAGCTTATTTGGAGCGGGTTTTCAAAATACTGTTTTCAGAGTGGGTGATACCTAAAGTTGTTGATTGGTCTGGCAGGATGGACCTGTTTCCTGCGGATATTCAAGTGAAGCATTATAAGGCGCGTTGGGGAAGCTGTGATGCGAAGAGGCGGGTTCAATTCAACTGGCGGCTATTGTTTGCGCCTGAGTGGGTGGCTGAGTATGTGGTGGTGCATGAGTTGGCGCACTTGAAGCATCGCAATCATAGCACTTCTTTTTGGCAGTTGGTTGAGATGCATTTTCCTGAGTATCAGGCGGCAAGAGAATATCTTAAACGAGAAGGGCATCGGTTGATGTGTTTGTAATAGTCATAAAAAAGCCTCGATAACTTAATGTTGTCGAGGCTTTCATTGGCCAATAAGTTTTCAAACTATTTCATCTCAAATCAATAGGTGTAGAAAACTTTGTTAGCTTTTCTTACATAGGGTGAACATTTTCCGCTTGTGGTCCTTTTTGACCTTGGGTAACATCCATTGAGACCTGCTGGCCTTCATGAAGGGTTTTACGCCCTTCGCCTACGATAGCACTAAAGTGGACAAAAACATCTTTGCCACCTTCTTGTTCGATGAATCCGAAACCTTTTTCATCGTTGAACCATTTGACTGTGCCTGTAACTTGATTTGACATGTGTAACTCTTTCTCTTACTGAACCTGCGAACAGGTTTTTAAAAACTGATTGGCCGAAAAATTCGGTCAACATTAAAACCGTTTAGCCACTTGACTAAACTTGTGACCAGTCTATAGACTCGGTTGGGTAAAGTCAAACTTTATTTGACCTCAAACTGAGTTGTGGTATTTAATGAGATTATGATTACATCTCATCTTTGGGTGCACGGTAGTAATAAGGGCGATGGATGGAGAGCTTTTGTGTTTCTTCTTTTAACGATTGTACTTCTGATTTTAGTTCATTTTGTTGGTTTTGTAGGTTTTGAACTTGTTGTTGAATGGCTTTGAGAGTAGTTTGCAACTGCATATATTCACTCCTTTTTTCTTGTTTTGTTCCTTTTTTGAGTGCGTGCTGAATGGCTTTTATTTTTTTATTTTGAACTTTAATTAACCAACGAATAGCCGCTAATTTTTTTTCATCCTCAGGTGAGAGTTTTGCCATAACTGTTTGAGTGTGATCTGGGATGATTGTAGGGCGATGTGCGTTTTGTTGAGTTGCATGTAGGGTCTGTTGGATAAGTGATTCTAGTGCTTGCTGTTTGTGAAGAATTTTTTGCACAATTTGATTGAGTTCTTCAAGTGCTTTAGGGTTAATATGAGTGCTATATGACTCGGTGGCATGTTGGTTTGGTTGGTTTTGAACGGAGACTTTCTCTGTAATGGTATGTTTATGTGCAGTTTGTGTATGATACTGAACAGTCATCTGCTTAGATGAGGGTGGAGTTTCTTCAGCCTGCTCACTTGAATGGATCGTAACAGGGGTGATATGTGTAGTTTGGGGGCTATTTTTAGAAAGTTTGTCTACTTTGCTGTTTAGAAATTCGATCAAAGAGGAGAGTTCATCGACTTTCGTATTGAATTTCTTTTGGAATAGGGTGCTTTCGGTTTGAATAATATCAAGCACTTCACCTTTAAGTTGTTCATATTTTTTATTGAGTGAGTAGAGGTAATATCCCATAATCCCCGCTGCGGCAAAAGAAAAGATGATGCTAATGGTTGCTAGAATGGAAACCATATTTTTAGCAGATTTAATCTCTTTATTGGCATTTTTAACCGCTTGACGCCACGCATAGTTGGAATCACTGAGTTCAACGACTTCGGCTTTCAGTTCATGGGCATTTTTAATGGCCATTTCTGTGGCTTTTTGACTGTTTTCAGCCGCTTCTTGAGCCGCTTTAGCCGCTTCTAAAGCCAGGGCAGCAGACTCCACACTCGACACTTCAGTTTGACTAGAAGAATGAGTAGCTATTTTCTGTTGTGAGTGTGTGGTAGCGTCCAGTGGGGGTGTTTGGCTTGAGCTCTCTGTGGTTTCAGGTTGTGAGATAGGCTCTGGCGTATATTCTGATGAGTCATCAGGAGTTTGAATCTCTTGCTCCGAACCCTCTTCAAAATCGTCATTCATGAATTCAAGCAGATCGTCCATTTCATCTAAGTCGTGATCAGACGACGAAGCATGATCAGATGCGTCAGGTGCAGAGGGGGCTTCTTCTGAAAGACCATTTGCACTTTTTAATGCATTCAGTAGATGATCGGCTTGAGAGGAAGGGGGTGTCTCCTCTCCTCTGCGAAGATTATCTAGTTCACTTAATAGATCGTCTGTATGATTGTTCATGCTTCGTCCATCTTGATTTGATTATTTCAAAAGCGTTTTTAAAGCTTCATTCTGTTTTTTGAGTGCCTCATTCTTTTCGTGAATGGTTTTCAGCAGTTCAGGAAGTTCTGATTCGCTATATTGAGGGATTTCGGCAATTTCGATATCACTCTCTTCAAGCAGCTTGCGAGCTCTTTCTGCAGCTTGATAGGTGGCTGAAATTTCATCTTGTAGTGAGGTTGTTTTTTCTTGAGCAATACGAGCTGCTTCTATGGCTAATGCCGTGGCTTCTTGTGTTGAGTTTTTGACCTCATCAGCCAAAGCTTTGGTCTCTCTGTGTAGGCTTAGAGCGGCTTCAAGTTCATCTAGTGCCGTCATAATGTCCGTGGCGGAGAGGGTGCTTGATTGAGTGGTAGTTGCATTTGTCTCTTCAGTCACTTCAGGATCCGCTTCGGTTTCTTCAAGAGCACTCTCTTCAATTTCAGGCAAACCTTCTTCAGACATGCTGGTCTGCTCTTGTGCCTCTTCAACTTCGTTTGTCTCTTCGAGTTCAGGAAGGGGTTCGTCAATAGAGGAGAGTTCAGTGGTGACTTCAGTCTCTTTGGGTTCTTCTGGTTCAGATTCTTGAGGGGGTTCGTTGCTGTTTTCTAATGTGACTTCTAATTCAGGCAGTTCAGCCTCGGGCATCACATTTGAAGTGGGTTCTGCTGATGTGGCTGCTTCAGTGTCCTCATCATCTTCGCTCCCATTTTCTAAGGTGTCTAGAAGTGAATTAAGCTCTTCGGTATTGTCCGCAGAAGGCCGTTCTGTTGAGACTTTAGGTTCTGGATCCGTTTGTGTATCCATCATGGCAATCATTTCTTGGGTTGCTAGGTCATCTTTTGTGAGATTTTCAGACATGGTGAGTTTCCTCTGTTGTGCTTAAAAAATGTTTAAAATTGTGAAAGCATAGAGTGTGCCAATTATGATTTATAATCTAAGTTGTGAAAGGCGAATGGGGTGTGTATTTGCATTTCTGAATGGGTGATAGGATGAGTGAAGTGGAGTGCTGATGCGTGGAGAAGCAGGCGTGAGCTGCGGGTTTGACTACTGGGGTCGGCATAAAGATTGTCTCCCAAAATAGGATGACCTAGCATTTGCATATGCACTCTGAGCTGGTGGGAACGCCCTGTATGGGGAATCAGGTCAACTAAGAAGGTGTCAGAAAATTGTTGCACTTTATGCCATTCTGTGTGGGTGTGTTTGCCATGGAGACAGTCAACAATTTGACGAGGTCGGTTCTCCCAGTCACAACGCATGGGGAGATGTATGTGTCCGGTGTTCTTTTCTAGAATACCTGCACAGATGGCTTGGTAGCACTTATAGGTTTGGCGGTTTTGGAACTGTTGGTTGAGGTGTCGCAATGCCTCTTTATGCTTGGCAACCACCATAATACCAGAAGTGTCCATGTCCAACCTGTGGACAACATGGAGTGGATGGCTGCAGTAAGACTCAAGGCGACTGATTAAGCAGATTTTATTTTCAGGGGTGCGCCCTGGGACTGAGAGGAGTCCGGAGGGTTTATTGGCAACAATAAGGTGCGCATCTTCGTAGAGTAGCCAGTCAGTTGAAAAAGGAAATCGATCAGGTTGATAGGGTGGCATCATGATGAAAGCATTTCCTTAGGCTAAAAAGATATTTCCATCTTTATCCACTCGGATGGGGATAGGTGCCAGTTCGTCTCCCATACAGGGGCCATCTATGCAGTAGCCATCTTCCACTTGGAAATAGGCATCATGCACGGAGCATTTCATGGTTTTATCGAAGGGATTCACATCAACTTTATAGGCTTCGTTTAGGGGGACATCTTGGTGAGGGCAGTTGTTTTCATAGGCTTTGACTTCCTCTTCATATTTGATGAGGATAATGCCGCCACGAAAATCGTTGTGAGGAACCACAAGCGTTTTGGCACTGCTGAGCTGTTTGATATTGGCGAGTGGGTGCTCTTCTTCAAGGGGGGTGAGTAGGTTATCTAAACCGGATTGTTGGCATTTTCGAGCAGCGAGATCACTGGCTTGTTTAATGGCTTCTGGGAGTGAGTGTTTTTTTAGAAGGGCATCAATTAAGCCTGCGTTAAAGGTATCGCCTGCACCCAGTGTATCCACAGGATGGGTAATGATATGTGCGGGCTGGTGTTGAATCTCACTATTAGGGGCGCAATACCAAACCCCTTGCGTTCCCCAAGTACAGATAAGCGTCGCGTGGGGAAGTTGAGGTTTCATCGTTTCTAGCAAGGCGTGACCATCCGTAAACCCTTTTTCTTTTGCATAGTGGTGAGAGAAGATAATGAGGTTGGTCTGAGGGAGTAGGGATTCTATCCCAGGTCTTGCTTTTTCCACTTCAATGCTAATCGGTTGGTGGGTGAGAAAGGTTTTTGCGATATTGAGCATTCCTTTTAGGTTCTCAATATTTCGTGCTTCAAAATGAAGCCAGTCATAGTCTTCTATTTCGATTTTGGCAAAGTGTTCAAAGTTTAATTCAGGCAGGTCGCGGTAATGCACAATGGTGCGATGTCCATACTGAGCCTCTAGTGTAATATAGGAAGTTGGCGTGCGTCCTTGGATAAAGCGTTGGAGGTGTTGAGTCTCAATTTGATGTTGTTTCAATCCACTCAAGAGCTGTTTGGCTTCTTGATCACCACCGATAGTTGCACAGATGGCGGCTTCATGCCCCAGCTGATTGAGTACATAGAGCGAATTGGCGACATTGCCACCGACTTGTACGGCTCTTTTGGATGCTCTTAGTTCTTCATCTTCATTTGGGGTGTGGGGGACACTTAGAATAATATCTAAAACAACATTTCCTATACCTAAAATTTTTGCCATGTGCTTTCCTCTCTTTGAATGGCCGAATTCTATCATATCTGTCTTAAAAGTGGCTCAAGTGCTCATGTTGACAAGGGAAGGTCGCACCGGTGAATAAAATAGCTGGGAATTGGGGATTTAGAATATGAGTTTAATGTTGATAAAATAATTTGATTTCTATAATGATGTTGTAACTATTTGAAAAATATAAGATAAGTGTTTTTTTATGAGAGGGGTAATAGAAATTATGACAGAAGTGTAATATCCACAGAAGCTGTGGATAACTTTGTGTGTAAAAAAAAATTCACTTCTCTAAATCCTTTAAAAATGTACAAACAGTTTAAGTTGCTTATTTTTTAGACAATACTTCATCTTGACATTTGAGTTTTTATCCGTGTAGCCATCTCGTGTAAAGCTCTCCATGTAAGACTCTTAGCTCAATTTATCTCACCTCAAATAGAAATTGGGGACTTCTATGTTTCGTTTTAGGTACAATGAAGTGGAAAGATATATGAGTAAGACGACATGCCATTATTTGTTTATTCGCTGTGAGCTTGTGCCTCGTGCGCAAAGCACTCACTGTTTTGTGTATTTCATCTAAAAAGGTAACATGAAAGGTATTATGACAGTTATACAGAGAAACTTTAATCCGTCTTGTTCAAGTTGTGGGCTGCAGGGCATTTGCTTTCCGATGGGGTTGGAGCATTCAGATATTATGCGATTGGATCAAATTGTCAATCATAAGCCTAGATTGGAAAAAGGTGAGCAATTGTATTGTGCGCATGATCCTTTTTGTTCGGTTTATGCAATTCGTTCTGGAATGTTGAAACTGTATTCAAATCAGGAGGATGGTATAGAGGTCATTCATGGGTTTTATTTTTCGGGCGATGTAGTCGGATTTGATGGAATTGAGAGTGGTGAGTATCAATTGAATGTGGAGGCGATAGAGCCTTCAACTTTGTGTGAAATCCCTTATGAGCAGCTTCAGTTACTATCGGTAAACATCCCAAACTTAAGTATGCATCTTTATCGTGTATTGGGTAAAAAGATGAATGACAGCTATTATCAAGCGCAGTTGTTGGCGATCAAGTCAGCTGAACAACGGTTAGCCAATTTTCTTTACTATACGGTAGATCGTATTCGCTCAAGGGGGTTTGATGAGTTTGAGTTTCATTTGCCTATTCTACATCGTGAGGTGGCAAATTATATTGGTCTAACGCCTGAAACGGTTTCTCGTCTACTGACAAAATTTCATAATCAAGGCATTGTGACTTGGAAGAAAAGACGGGTTGTGCTGCATGATAAGGATGCGTTAAGAACTTTGGCAGGAATTCCTAATGTGGTTGATTTCAAATGTAAGTTAGGGGAGTGCCGATTAAACTTTTGAACTTGAGAGGGGCTTTAGTCAGCATTTTTATAAAAATTGATTCAGCTCAATTATACTTTGTTTGAAAAATGATTTAATAGGGATGCGTGATGGGTATCGTTCCGATATTTCATAATGTAGCCCGTTAGCCCACTGTTTTGGTGAATGTTTAAGTCTTCATCAATCAGGGGGCTTTTTTTATGTATTTTTTATCTTTAAATATTCCCATTTTTTTATAATTAAGGTATAGTTATCGAAAAATTTTCAATCTCAAAGCATGGAGAGAGGGTTATGTCAATTAAGCATTTATTTTTTACAGCATTTTTAGCCATCGGTTTGGTGGGGTGTTCTTCGACACCGACGAATGATCAATCTGCAACAGGTTCAGAGCAGACCGCTTCAAAAGAGGCAAAAGGGGCGACGACGGCAGGTGCATCAACCGAAGGTACCCAGTCAGCGGAAGATTTGGCGGCACAAAAAGCAGACGCAGAAGCAAAAGTTAAGCAGTTGGCTGATGCGGCGTTAGGGAAAATGGTACATTTTGATTTTGATAAATCAGAAATCAAACCTGATTATTATCCTGTTATTAAGGCGGAAGCAGATTATTTGGCAGCAGTCCCTTCAATGACAGTCACGGTTGAAGGCCACTGTGATGAGCGTGGGACGCGTGAGTATAACTTGGCATTAGGTGAACGCCGTGCGAATGCGGTCAAAATGGCTTTGATTGCTCAGGGGATTGATCCATCGCGTATTACGACCATTAGTTATGGTGAAGAGCGTCCTTTAGATCCTCGTCACAATGAAGAAGCTTGGGCAAAAAACCGTCGCGCTGAGTTTAAGTTTCATCAATAATTGAAGCTTTAAGTCCCTATAAAAAGCCTTTCTTTAAGAAAGGCTTTTTTGTTTTAGGGGGCTTTGTTATACAGAACGCCTTCTATCCAAGACACTATTATCAAAAGAGAAAATTATGCTTGCCGTTAATCACTCACCCTCCTCTGTTCAAGTTCATCATTTAAAAGATTATCAGCCACCTCAATTTAATATAGAAGAGGTCTTTTTAACTTTTGAGCTTTCTCCACATGAGACGCGAGTGACGAATCGTATGAGAATCAGTCGGATAGTCGCGTCAGATGCACCTTTGGTTTTAGATGGTGAAGGCTTAACACTGGTTCAGGTATCCATTAATGGCAAAGTGCTGGATGAAGCGCATTATCAGTTAGCTAAAAATAGCTTGCAGTTACCTGTTGCGATTGACGACACAACAACTTTCGAAGTAGAGGTGGTGACGGAAATTAGTCCAGCGAACAATACAGCGCTGGAAGGTCTTTATCTGAGTAGCGGCAACTATTGTACGCAGTGTGAAGCTGAAAGCTTCCGCAAGATCACCTACTACTTGGATCGTCCAGATGTGATGAGTTACTTTACCACAAAAATCATTGCCCCGAAATCTGAGGCGAAGGTTTTGTTGTCTAATGGCAACTTGATTGAGGTGGGCGAGCTAGAAGATGGACGGCATTATGCGGTTTGGGAAGATCCTTTTAAAAAACCGTGTTATCTGTTTGCATTGGTGGCTGGGAATCTAGATTCAATTGAGGATCACTTTATTACTCAAGATGGACGCAAGGTTGCGCTGAAAATTTATGTTGAGCCGCATAATATTGATAAGTGTGACCATGCGATGGCCTCTCTGAAGCAAGCGATGGCGTGGGATGAACGGCGTTTTGGGCTAATTTATGATTTAGATATCTACATGATTGTCGCCGTTGATGACTTTAATATGGGGGCGATGGAAAATAAGGGATTGAATATTTTCAACTCCAAATATGTCTTGGCCAAGCCTGAGACGGCGACTGATACCGATTATGAAGGTATTGAGGCGGTGATAGGGCATGAATATTTTCATAACTGGACAGGAAACCGGGTCACTTGTCGAGATTGGTTTCAGTTGACGCTGAAAGAAGGGCTGACGGTTTTTCGTGATCAAGCGTTTACGGCGGATATGTTGTCACCTGCGGTTAAACGCATCGAAGATGTCAAGCGGCTACGCACTTATCAATTCCCAGAAGATGCAGGTCCGATGGCGCACCCAATTCAGCCTCAGTCTTATATTGAGATGAACAATTTTTACACGGTCACGGTGTATGAGAAGGGAGCGGAGGTCGTTCGTCTTTATCACACCCTTTTGGGAGAGGTCGGATTTCGTGCGGGTATGGATCTTTACTTTGAGCGCCATGATGGACAAGCGGTGACGGTTGAAGATTTTCGAAATGCCATGGCTGATGCCAATGATGTGGACTTGAGTCAAATGCATCACTGGTATATTCAAGCAGGCACGCCTGTGGTAAAAGTGAAAAGTTTTTATGATGCTGATGACAAGCGACTAACCTTGGAGTGCAGTCAGTGGTTGAAGGGAAAACAGGCGCATAAACCTTTTTTAATTCCCTTTAAGGCTGGGGTGCTGAGTGCGACAGGTGAGCCACAGTTTATTGAGAGCAGGGATTCTGAAATATTTGACGAAACGGCTACTACGGCCTTGTTTGAGATGACAAAGCTGAATCAAGTTTTTGTTTTGGAAAATATAGAGACACCTGATGGTTCACGCCCGATTCCGGTTTTATTGCGTAACTTCTCGGCACCTATCATTTTAGAGTATGACTATACTGAAGTAGAGCTCAGCGTCATTGCACAAAATGATGAAGATGCCTTTATGCGTTGGGAAGCGATTCAGCAGCTGGCTTTGAGTGCTTTAAAAACCAATATTGCAGAATTTCAACAAGGACACCCTTTTGTTTTGAATGAAACTTATGCAGAGGCGTTTCAAACTCTATTGGAAGAGGGATTGGGTGCGGTAGCAGATGAGGGGCATTCAGATTTGGCACTCATTGCATTGGCATT
The DNA here is from genome assembly GCA_027019045.1 of Piscirickettsiaceae bacterium. GTDB lineage: Bacteria > Pseudomonadota > Gammaproteobacteria > Thiomicrospirales > Thiomicrospiraceae > JALUXI01. The sequence continues at coordinate 19,238 of JALUXI010000036.1, forward strand.
GATGTTACCTGACCTAACCTATATTGGTGAGCAGTATGAGCAGGTGGATATTGAGGCGATTTACCATAGCCACCGAGCTATGCAGATTGCACTGGCTGAGTGCTACCAGCCTCAGTTGACACAGCTTTATCTGGCGTTGAATGGTGATGAAACCTATGCGTATGATAAAGCACAAATTGCACGCAGGATGTTGAAAAATATCTGTTTGCATTACCTTAGTTTGCTGGAACAAGTGCCAGAAAGTGCTAAGCTACTGATGGCTCAATATCAACGCCAGCAAAATATGACCGATGTACTGGCAGCCTTAGAAGCTTTGAGTCATACACCACTTCCTGAAAGAGAAGAGGCACTTGAAGACTTTTATCAGCGTTGGCATCATGACCCTTTAGTGTTGGACAAATGGTTTGCGTTACAAGCAGGCTCACACCATGAACATGCATTGGCGCATGTTGAGGCGTTGATTCATCATCCCGATTTTACCTATACCAATCCTAATCGGGTACGAAGTGTGCTAGGGGTATTTGGTCGTTCAAACTTGATGGGGTTCCATCGAGCAGATGGCAAAGGGTATGATTTCTTAAAACAGCAAGTATTAAAGTTAGATGAAATCAACCCTCAAATTGCTGCTCGAATTGTTAGCCCCTTTACACAGTGGCAGCGCTATGATGAAGTACGACAGCAGCAGATGAGAAAGGCGTTAGAAGAGATGCTTGCACAACCTAATTTATCTAAGGATCTTTATGAGGTGGTTAGTAGAAGCTTGGGATAAAAGGGGGTGGCAAAATTTTTGCAGAGACCTGGCAAAAATTGCCGCCTTTAGGCGGCAATTTCAGAGAGCAGGACTGGGAATTCTAGGCTTTTTTTTGATTTTTCCCATCAATAGTTTTGCTAAAACGCCTCTCGCAACGGAGACTTCATCTAATGCGCAGCAGCTACATAAGTTAGATGCAGAGATTACTTTGTTAAAAGCAGAGTTGGCTCGCCAAAGAGGTGATGTTGAGGGTGTGAGACAACGACTCTCTCAAGTGGATATCGATGTTTTATCCCCGTCAGAAAAAGTCCGATTTAAGGCATTGCAGGCATATTTGATGGTCAAACAGTCTGCCTTAGATCCTCAATCAAGTTCTATCCCTCCTTCTCCGACTTTTCAATGTGATCCTTCCCAAGCATTGGCTATCTTGCCACTTTCTGGCCCCTATGCTCCTATGGGGAATGCGGTGTATCAAGGTTTACAGGCAGGGCGTTCATCAACTTTGCCCGTCATAGACAGCGCTTTGTTTTCAAGTGCTAAAGAGTTATGGGCGTTAGTCACGCTTTATCATCCGCACTGTATTTTGGGGCCTTTAACCCCCAAGTGGAGTTTAGCGATAAGTCGTCTGGATGCAAATATTCCATTATTAAGTTTTAATGCACATATTGATAACAAGCCATTTATTCGTAGTTTAGCGCCCAATAAACAGGATCGTTTATTATTTCTGAATCTATTTTTACGCTCATTACAGACTCGCAGAGTTGGCGTAATTTATCAATCAAATAAACCAGCTAGCCATTATGCATTATGGCGAGCATCGTTGCCGACAGGCTTTCGTGTGATGCAGTCAGCCCCTATTCAAGCGGAAGGAGTGGATCAAGCTTTTGCTCAGCTTTTGCATACTACCCATTCATTAGGGCGTATCCACTGGTTACAAAAAATATTAGGTCACGCTTTAATCTATCAAGTCTATGCCCGCAAGGACTTAGATACCGTGGTGATGTTTTCAAGTGTTGAGCAAGCTATTCAGGGTCATCCACTTCTTTCCTATTATCATTTAGATGATCGTAATCTGGTTTGGATGCCAGAGATTCTACCAAGTCAAAGTCAATGGCAGCAAAATTTACCGATTTGGCAGCAAACCTATGCGATATTGCCTAGTTACTTTCATTGGGATGAGCAGGAAGAATTACAAAAAACAAGAAGTAAAGGTAAAGTTGGCACCTTTTATGCTTTGGGTAAATCAGCAGTGAAGTTATTGGAAAATCTCCACCAAGAAGCAGTCGAGCAAGGTCAAATACACCTTCCAAAACTTTTTCAAACACCTATAGGGAAAGTGTGGGTGAACCAACAGGGTATTTTTAAATTGCTACCTCAAATCGTTTGGTTGAATGAAGGGGCTGTTAGTCAGATGGAGATCACCCCAATGTTGCAACTTTTAATGGAAAGCAAAACGCCTCGACAGCATAAAGAACGCTTAAAGCCGACAGGATCGGAAGAGGTGATAAGGAAAGGGAGCGTCCATGAGTGACACCATTGATCCCAATGATTTAGATAGCATTGATGCGCTTTTAGATGAAGCAGAGCAAGAGATTGAGCAAAATCCTGTTGAAGAGGATGCGTCAGAAACAGTCTCGGAACCTGATTTACCCGCTGAGGAGGTGGCAGAATCAACAGCATCTGAGGCATCGCCTGAATCTGATATTTTTGAAGCATTTACCGAGGATGATGATTCAGCTCCCGCATTAGCATCAGAGCCAGAGCCAGAGCCAGAACCAGAGCCAGAGCCAGAGCCAGAGCCGATTCGTGTGCCTGATGATGGTA
>JALUXI010000037.1 GCA_027019045.1 Piscirickettsiaceae bacterium
GGATCGATGGTGTAGCGGAAAAAGCCGCCATTGATGTGGTCTTGTAGGTGCTGGGTTCGCATCTGCTTTAAGGTGAGTTGTAGCCAATCTTCCACTTCTTCAGGCAGTGTTGGCTGCTGTAAGAGGACGGTGAGTAGCGGTTCATTGGGGAATTTGCTACTACCGATGCCGCCACTGAGATCATCTTTGGCGAGTTCTAGCTGTTTAAATAGGGCTTGTTGGAAGGAGGGGACGGTGAGGGTCAGGGGCTGATTGAGGAGCGGCTGAGGCGGTGGAATAAAGGCTTGTGCCAATTGGGTCATCTTTTGCGGATGCTGTTGCCAGTAGGTGGCAACTTTTTGCAGGGTTTTGAGAAAGGTTTTGGGCGGCTGGTAGGTGAAGGCGATCACGGGGTAGCCTTGCGGGGTAAGAATGACATGCTGCGGCCAGCCCGCCTTGCCTGTGGCTTGCTCGGCAAAGTGAATGAGATAGGCATCGAGATCGGGGGAGAGTTCTCGGTCGATTTTGACGGCAATATAGTGTTGATTGAGATATTGGGCGATGTCAGGATTTTGGTAGTTTTCCCGTTGCATCACATGACACCAGTGGCAAGCAAAATAGCCGCTGGACAGTAGAATCAGTTTCTGCTCTTTTTGGGCTTGTTCAAGAACGGCTTTTGACCAAACTTGCCAATGCACAGGATCATGTCCATGCATGGCGAGATAGGGTGAGGGGTTATTGAGTAGGCTGTTGGCGGATTGGGTAGCGTGAGCAGGGTGAGCGGAGAGACAAAGAAAAGTGAAGAAAATTTGTAAAAATTGCCAGATTTCCCAGTCCTGAAGGTGTTTTTTAAGTAGTGCGAAGCGGGCTATTTGCCTGAGCAGGACTGGGAATTTTGACATTTTTTAACCTTTTTCGGGTTTGTTTGTGTCCTGTGTTTCGGTTTCGGCAGACGGCGTTTGCGGTACTTCCGTTTCAGTTTCGCGGCTCTGTTTTTCCGCTTCGTACTGTTTATCGAGAATGGCCATTTCGTTTTCGATTTGCTCAAAGGCGGCATCCCAGTCTTCATCATCTTCTAACTGGTCAGCATAGCGATCATCAAACTCAATATCGTCTGGGACAGGATTGGGTTCGAATTCAGATTGAGAGGAGGCTTGTGTTCCATCAGAACCACCATTCGGTTTTTTCGGCTGACCGCCGCCTGAAGGAGGAGTGGGTTCTGGGTCGTCATCGTCATTGGCTGCAGCATCCGATACACCGCCATTTAGGCTGGCTTGGAAGGCGGCTTCTTCTTCCGCTTCTCGTTTGGCTTTGGCTTCATCACGGCGTTTTTTCACGATGTCACCGACAATTACACCGACTTCGTACAGTAGCCACATGGGAACAGCCAGCAGGGTTTGGGAAATAACATCGGGAGGCGTAAGCAGCATTCCAATGACAAATGCACCGACAATCACATAGGGGCGGGCGTGTTTGAGTTTTTCGACCTTGACCATGCCGGTCAAAATCAGGGCGACCACCACGATTGGCACTTCAAAGGCAATCCCAAAAGCGAAGAACATTTTGATCACAAAGTCGAGGTAGAGGGCGATATCGGTCGCAATGGTCACACCATCAGGCGCAGTGGTGCTGAGGAATTTAAAGACCAGTGGGAAAACAACGAAATAAGCAAAAAGTCCACCCGCATAAAAGAGGAAGGAGCTGGAGAATAGGATGGGGCCAAGTAGCTGTTTTTCGTGGGTGTAGAGGGCGGGGGAGACAAATTTCCACACTTGATACAGAAGAAAAGGCATGGCCAAGTAGATGGCGAGGATAAAGGTGAGTTTAAATGGGGTTAAGAAAGGTGAAGCAACCCCAGTGGCGATCATGCTGGTGCCTTCGGGCAGGTAGCGATTGAGCGGTTCGGAGATGAAGGTGTACAGCTCATTGGCAAACGGGAAGAGGATGAAAAACATCACGATAATGGCAAGAATGCCTTTGGTGAGAGCGTCTCGTAACTCCAACAAGTGTTGGATGAGGCTCATCTCTTTGTCTTCTGGGGGAAGGGCGGTATGACTCATCTCAGACTCATTTAAGTGGTTTTTTCGACGATAGGTTCACGAATCGGTGTGTCAATCTTTGCTGCCGTTGCCTGTTCAGTCTGTACGGCGGTGTACTCAACGGCGTGTTCAACAGTGCGTTCAATTTTCTGTTCGCCATTGGCAGGTTGAACGGGATTTGCTTGTTGGCTGTGTGAGCGATCTGTTTGAGCCGCTTGAGAAACCGCTGATGTCTGTGTCTGTTTAGGTTGCGGTGGTTCAGGCATGGCAGGGGCTTTGCGGAATTGGCTGGGTTCGCTGGTGCTTGAACCAAAGGGGCTTTCTAGCTCGGAAAAATCGAGCGGTTCAATATCGTGAGTGGTGGATTGCAGATCTTGCTGAATTTCTTGAGAGAGCGAGGTGAGCTCTTTTTTCTGCTCTTCAAAGTCCACGGCCTCTTTGATTTCATTGACCGCTTGCTGAAATTCACCGTCCTGTTTGACCGAGTCGATAAAACGGCGAGTGCGACCCACGAAGCTACCGATTTTGCGGGCCACTTCAGGCATCCGTTCAGGACCGATCACCAGCAGTGCTACAATCAGCACCACTAGGATTTCAAGAAAGCCAATGTCAAACATGGAGAGTTAGATTAAGCTTTGTCTGATTTGTTGTCAGCAGGCTTTTTCTCTTCTGCGGCAACATCATAGACATTTTCGCCTTCTTTCTTTTCCAAAGTTTTTTCGGCAGGCTTATTTTCTTCTTCCTTGACCGCTTGTTTGAAGCCTTTGATGGCACTGCCTAGGTCAGAGCCGACATTGCGTAGGCGCTTGGCACCGAAAAGCACTAAAACGATTGCGAGGATGATTAAAAGTTGCCAAATACTGATACCCATTTTGAGTCTGTCTCCGTTAATTCAAATAAAGTGAAAAATTTGACCGCTAATCATAGCAGAATTTTAGTTGCCAAGTAAGTGGATGTGAAGATGGAAAATCTCTTGTCCACCACTTTCGCCCGTGTTGATGAGGGTTTTAAAGCCATCTAGGTTTTGTGCTTGTGCCAATTGAGGCAGAAGGAGCATCATGTGACCCATTAAATCTTTGTCTTCAGGCTTGAGGTCAAATAGGCTTTTGATGGGCTTTTTAGGGATGACCAATAGATGTACACGGGCTTTGGGGTTGATGTCATTGATGACGATACATTTATCGTCTTCATAAATGATGTCGGCAGGGATTTCCTTGTCGATAATTTTGCTAAAAATACTTTTTTCTTCAGTCATGTTTGACTCCTATTGATTTCGATTGGCCTTTTCGACATGGCCGCTCAAGCCAAAGCGGCGCTGTAGTTCTTCAGTGACGGCTTGGCTGGAAATATTTTTGTGCGCTAATAGTACCATAGTGTGGAACCATAAGTCGGCGACTTCGTAAATAAGGTGATCTTGGTTGTCTGAGGAAGCGTGATGTTCGAGGTCTTTGGCGGCCATCAGCACTTCGGCGGACTCTTCGGCGACCTTTTTTAGGATTTTTTCGGTGCCTTTGGCATAGAGGCTGGCGACATAGGAGTCATCGGTGGATTCCTGTTTGCGGGCTTCTAGCACTTGGTCAAGTTGTTGCAGAATATCGCTCATAGTCGTACCTCAATGCCTTGTTGTTGCATTGCTCGTTTGGCTTCTTCTACTGTGTATTCACCAAAGTGGAAGATGCTGGCGGCGAGTACCGCTTCGGCGTGTCCTTCGATAATGCCTTCAGCGAGATGCTCTAGTTTGCCAACTCCGCCTGAGGCAATGACGGGAATCTTGACGCTGTCGGCAATGGCACGGGTCAGCGCTAGGTCAAAACCGTTTTTGGTGCCGTCTCGGTCCATGCTGGTGACTAGCAGTTCGCCCGCCCCTAACTCTTCCATTTTTTGTGCCCACTCAATCGCATCGATGCCTGTGGGTTTGCGACCACCGTGGGTGAAGATTTCCCAGCGATCGTCTTCATCAGGGGTGGAGACTTTTTTCGCATCAATGGCGATGACAATACATTGGGAGCCAAAAGCGTCGCAGGCTTCTTGCACAAAACCTGGGTTGAAGATGGCTGCAGAGTTGATGGCGACCTTGTCTGCGCCTGCATTAAGCATGGTGCGAATGTCATCGACCGAGCGAATACCGCCGCCAACGGTGAGAGGGATGAAGACTTGGCTGGCGACCTCTTCGACCACATGCACCATGGTGCCACGGTTATCGGAGGTGGCGGTGATATCGAGGAAGGTGATTTCATCTGCCCCTTGCTGGTCATAGCGTTTGGCGACTTCGACGGGATCACCCGCATCTCGAATATCGACAAACTGCACGCCCTTGACGACACGGCCGTTGTCCACATCCAAGCAGGGAATAATGCGTTTGGCGAGGCTCATGCTGTCTGCTCCGCTGAAAGCTTATCGGCGAGTGCTTGGGCTTCGGCAAAGTCAAGGGTGCCTTCATAGATGGCACGGCCTGTGATGGCGCCTGTGACACCGTCTTTTTCTATGGTAGCCAAAGCTTTAATGTCATCAAGATTGGTGATGCCGCCTGAGGCGATAATGGACACATTGACCGCTTGGGCGAGGGCTTGAGTGGCTTCGATATTGACCCCTTGCATCATGCCGTCTCGACCTATGTCGGTGTAGATGATGGCTTCAATGCCGTCGTCTTCAAAGCGTTTGGCAAGGTCTTCGACACGGTGTTCGGTGACTTCTGCCCAGCCGTTGATAGCGACAAAGCCATCTTTGGCATCAAGTCCTACCATGATGTGGCCTGGGAAGGCATCACACGCTTGTTTAACGAATTCTGGGTTGTGAACAGCTTTGGTGCCAATGATGCAGTAGGAGACACCTGCCTCTAAGTAGGCTTGGATGGTGTCTAGGTCTCGAATCCCGCCGCCAATCTGAATGGGCAGGTCAGGATAGGCTTGGTGGACTTGATGCACCGCTTCGGCATTCATTGGTTTGCCTTCAAAGGCCCCATTGAGATCCACCATGTGTAGGCGACGCGCGCCTTGGTCAACCCAGCGTTTAGCCATGGCAACAATGTCGCCTGAAAAGACAGTGGCATCTTCCATAACGCCTTGGCGAAGACGGACGCATTCGCCGTCTTTTAAATCAATTGCAGGAATGAGTAGCATCTATTGTCCGTTCCATTGTATAAAGTTGGTGAAAAGTTGAAGCCCCACTTCGGCACTTTTTTCTGGATGTGCTTGGATCGCAAAGAGGTTGTCTTGGGCGACGGCAGAGGTAAAGGAGGTGCCGTGAGTGGTTTGTCCGCTAATAATGTCGCTGTGTTTAGGCTGAACATAGTAGCTGTGGACAAAGTAGAAGCGGCTGTCTTGTGGGATTTTATGCCAAAGCGGGTGGTCTTGGGTTTGGTGAACTTGGTTCCATCCCATATGGGGGATTTTTAGGCTGGGGTCTTCCAACTGAAATTGGGTCACGGTGCCTGGCAGAATATTGAGACAGTCCACCCCTTCATTTTCTTCGCTGTGGCTAAAGAGTACTTGTAACCCCATGCAGATACCGAGGAAAGGTTTTTCTTGCGCGGCTTGTTGGACAGCGTGTTCGAGCCCTGTGTCGATTAGGGCTTGCATACAGGCTTTGGCAGCGCCTTGTCCAGGAAAAATGATGGCATCGGCATTGTGAACGACTTGTGGGTCTTGGGTGACGGTAACTTCGGCAAGGTCTCCAGCAACATGTTCCGCCGCTTTGGCGACAGAGCGTAAGTTGCCCATGCCGTAATCGACCACCGCAATCTGTTTACGGCTGGACATTATAAGGCTCCTTTCGTTGAAGGGAGCTGGTCACCCATGCGCTCATCAGGGGTGAGTGCCATGCGTAGCGCCCGTCCAAAAGCTTTGAAGATAGTTTCCGCTTGGTGATGGGCATTGTGTCCTTTGAGATTGTCGATGTGTAGTGTCGCTTGGGCGTGATTGACAAAGCCTTGGAAAAACTCATAAACCAGCTCGGTATCAAACCGACCAATACTGGCTCGGGTAAAGTCAGCAGAGAAGGAGAGGCCAGGTCGACCTGAGAGATCAATGACGACGCGAGAAAGGGCTTCATCCAGTGGCACATAGGCGTGACCGTAGCGAGTAATGCCTTTTTTATCACCCACCGCCTCCTTTAAAGCTTGCCCCAGTGCAATGCCGACATCTTCAACAGTGTGGTGATCATCTATATGGGTATCACCATTGGCCTGAATATCCAAATCAATCATGCCGTGTCGGGCAATTTGATCCAGCATGTGTTCAAAGAAAGGGACACCGGTTTTGAGGTTGGCTTGGCCAGTGCCATCTAAATTGATGTGGATTTTGATTTGGGTTTCGAGCGTATTGCGTTTGACCGAGGCTGTGCGCATGAAGTGTTTCCATGATTAAGTAAAGTAGCCTAATAGTATAAAAGAACTGATGGTCGTTGTCCAAAACGGTATGTGCGGAAGGGAAATATAAAAACATTAGCAAACTCTTATAAGAAAAGATTATTGGCATGATAAAAAAATACTTGGGTTAAATCATAGATAGTTACTGCAAGTTTTGAGATAATTCGCTAGATTCGATTTGGTTTGAGTATCGCTTTGTCTGGCCGAATCGGAAAGTATTTGCTTAATAATTGATTTAGGTCAAGTTTAAAGGGGCTCCATCTTTCCTTCACACTTTGACTTGAATTATAATCTTGGGCGAAACGACCGTATCGCAGGCACTGATTGGTGTTTGCGTCAACAGGCAAGCGATACACTTTGTTTAAATTAAAGGGGGATCCAATAATGGATGCAACAACTAAACCACAATATGATAATGGCGTGGTGCAGTACCTATCTGTCGGTGCTGTCGTATTTTTGGTGCTAGGGACCATTTTCGGTACCTATGCGGCCTTTGAGCTGGCTTATCCAGCGTTGAATCTGGATATTCCAGAGATTACCTTTGCAAGATTGCGTGTTATGCATACCAATACCGTTATTTATGCATTTGGTGGAATGACTTTGATGGCAACGGCCTTCTATTCTGTTCAGCGAACCAATGGGGTTCGTTTGTGGAGTAATGGTTTGGCTTGGGTTACAGCTATCCTGTTTACCATCGGTCTTTTGGCAGTGGTACTAACCATCTCTCTAGGGATGACAACAGGTAAAGAGTATCACGAGCAAGAGTGGCCTTTAGCGATTGCGGTAGCGATTGTTTGGACACTTTACACAGTGAACTTTGTCATGACGATTGCGTCTCGTAATAAAGAGAAGGTGCCTAATGTTTATGTTTCAAACTGGTTCTTCTTGGGAATGATGGTTGCTGTTACTTATCTATATGTAGTTAACGGTTTGGCATTGCCAGTTTCATTGTTCCGTTCATACTCACTGTTCTCTGGTGTACAGGATGCGATGATTCAGTGGTGGTGGGGTCACAATGCGGTAGGTTTCTTCTTGACCGCTGGCTTCTTGGGAATTATGTATTACTTCGTGCCTAAGCAAGCGCAACGCCCAATCTACTCATACCGTCTATCCGTTATCCACTTCTGGGCATTGATGTTTGGTTATGTATGGTTAGGGGCTCACCACTTGCAATATACGGCATTGCCTGATTGGACAGGTTCCTTGGGTGCGGTGATTTCGTTATCTATGATTATTCCTTCATGGGGTGGGGCATTGAATGGTATGTTGACTCTGTCAGGTGCTTGGGATAGATTGCGTACAGATTACATCTTGCGTTTCTTAATTATCTCTCTGGCCTTCTATGCGATGTCAACTTTTGAAGGGCCTGTAATGTCTGCAAAAACAGTGAACGCATTGTCTCACTACACTGACTGGACAATCGGACATGTACACTCTGGTGCTTTAGGTTGGGTAGCGATGGTGTCTATTGGTGCGCTTTATCATATGGTGATGAAGTTGTGGAAGACGGAAATGTACTCTATGAAGTTGATCAACTTCCACTTCTGGTTAGCCACTATTGGTACCGTGTTCTACATTGTTGCGATGTGGGTGTCAGGGATTATGCAAGGCTTGATGTGGCGTGCTTATGATGAGTATGGTGTATTGGCTTATAGCTTTGCAGAATCAGTTGCTGCGATGCATCCTTACTATGTGATGCGTGCGGTGGGTGGTCTGTTGTTTACATTGGGTGCGGTTATCATGCTATACAATGTAGTCATGACGATTCGTATGGCAAACGCTAAGCAAACGGCTACTGCAGGTGCAGCTGCTGCCGCATAATGTTTCTAAGCTGGCAGAGCATCGCCTCTGTCCAGCCAGTAATCAATGAGTTGAGGAGCAAAAACTCATGGCTAATGAAAAACCAAAAAATTTACAAGATCGCATTGAGCGAAATATCTTTGCCCTGTTTGTTGCAACGGCTTTTGTCGTTTCGATTGCTGGGATTGTAGAAATCGTGCCTCTGTTCTACCTCAAAAGTGCGGTAGATTACACAGAGAAGGTCGATAAGTACGGGAATGTTAAAAATGATAAGTTCCCAGAATTGGTTTGGTCGCGTACTTTTAAGAAAGAAAACGGTAAAATCGTTTCTGACAAAAAGCTTTATGAGATCAAAAATGGTAAGGTCGTAATGCCTGACTGGAAGCCTGGTGATGGGGTGCGTCCTTATACACCACTTGAGTTGGCGGGTCGTGATATTTATCTTCGTGAAGGGTGTTATATCTGTCACTCTCAAATGATTCGTCCTTTCCGTGATGAGCGTGAACGATATGGTCACTTCTCTTTGGCAACTGAGTCTATGTATGATCATCCTATGCAATGGGGTTCCAAAAGAACTGGACCTGATTTGGCGCGTGTTGGTGGCAAGTATTCAGATGAATGGCATGTGATGCACTTGATGCGTCCACAAGATGTGGTACCAGAGTCTGTTATGCCTGCTTATCCTTGGTTGGCTAAGAATAGCATCGAGAAGAGTTTCTTCGGTACTAAACGCGATATGAAAAAGCGTTTAGAGGTCATGCGTACTTTAGGTGTGCCTTATACCGATGATGAGATTGCACATGCGGATGAAGCCATTAAGGGTAAAACTGAAATGGATGCTTTGGTAGCCTACCTACAAGTTTTAGGAACCATGGTTAAACTAGACGATTCCAAGTCCTACCGTGAGTAAGCTTGAATCCTATTTCAGTACTAACTGGTCAGCGATGACTGGCCAAGATTGGGCTGGATTGATCATAACAATTATCGTATTTTTCGGCATGCTCATTGCCTTTGCTCGGGTGCTAAACCCTAAGCGTAAAAAAGAGCTTGAGCAAGAAAAATATCGAATTTTAAAAGACGACGATTAAGTATTCTGAGGAGAATGACTATGGCACATCATAACCCATGGCCTAATGAAGGGAACACTGGGCATATCTGGGACGAAGATATTCGTGAACTAGATAACCCCCCGCCACTTTGGTGGATGTTGGCATTCTATGCTAGTTTTATTATGATTATTTTTTACGCACTTTATTATCCAACGATTCCTTTGGCTAATGGTTATACCAAAGGGCTTGCTGGATGGACAGCTGTAAAAGAATATCATGAAGATTATCAAAAGCTAAAAGATTGGCGTAAGGCTAAATTTGCGGATAAAGAAGAGAAGTTAGGCTCACTCTCTGCAGCACAAATTTTGCAAGATCCTGATCTGAAGGCTTACTCCATTGCAACTTCTAAAATGTTGTTTGGAGATTATTGTGCGGCTTGTCACGGTGTAGGTGGTCAAGGTAACCCTAACTTCCCTGTTTTGGCTGATGATGATTGGCTTTGGGGTGGAAAGATTCAGCAGATTCAAGCCAGTATCACCAATGGTCGTGTAGGTAATATGCCTGCTCGCGGCATGATGGGTAACTTGACTGATGAAGATATTCAGAATGTTGCTGACTATGCGCTTGCACTTTCTGAAGGTAAGGGCGATGATCCTCAATATGCAAAAGGTAAAGCCGTTTTTGCAAAAGGAATGTGTTTGGCTTGTCATGGTCCTAAAGGAAAACCTTTGGCACCAGCAGGGGCAGCGAACTTGACGGATCAGATTTGGCGTTTTGCACCAAACATGAATCCAACCAAAGAAGATATGCGCAAGTCTTATATCCATACCATTACTTATGGTGTGAATGTGAAGAAGAATGGAGAGTATCTTCCTGGAACGCGTCGTGCACAGATGCCAACATTCAAACATCGTCTACCTAATGCAGATGTTAATATTAAACGCTTAGCGGTTTATGTTCATGAATTAGGCGGTGGTCAGTAGGTTTAGACAGAAAGGAAGCTTAGGCTTCCTTTTTCTTATAGTCAAAACATGAGGAGGTCATCATGAATGATTTAAATAATGACTGGGTGCTTTATGGCACAATTTTTGCTGTTGTTTTCAGTATTGTCGCACTGTTAGGGTTTGCTTGGAAAGCTTTCAGAGGGATGGAAGGCTTAGAGAAAGATGAAACTCAGCAGTAATAATATTGTAAATTTATTTTAAAAAGGGGCTGAAGCCCCTTTTTTTTGTAGTAATCAATATTGTTGATAGCCTGGGTTGGCTCTACCGATTATAATATGCGCAGTATTTAAAAAATTCTGTTATATAGGAAGTGCTGAATAAATCTCTTCCATAGAACAAGATGATATTGGTCAAGGATAAAAAATGAGTGAACAAGAGAAGAAAACGGTTTATAACCGGGATGCAGGCACAGGCTCACTGTTAGAGGAGTTTGAAATCTCAAATAAGAACTTAGAGTCTATAGGTGTTGAGCTTTTAGAAGTGCATACGCAGGGAACGGTTCATGCTAAGCGTATTCCCGGTCGTTTTCGTACTTTGAAGTGGTTGGGTGCTTCTCTGTATTTGATTTTCTTTTTAGCGGTTTATTTCCGTTGGGATGGGCATCAAGCCATTCTATTTGATCTACCTAATCGTCAATTCCATATCTTTGGGCTGACTATATTGCCACAGGATATTTGGGTACTGGCCATGATTCTGCTGTTCTTTGCCTTAGCGTTAGCGGCGGTGACTGCGGTAGCTGGACGACTTTGGTGTGGTTACCTCTGTTTCCATACAGTTTGGACGGATGTCTTTACATATATTGAAGATAAGTTAGTAGGAGGTCCAAATAAGCTGAAAAAGGTTGATGAGATGCCAATGGGCTGGGCAAAAATTAAACAGAAACTACCCATTTGGTTGTTCTGGCTCAGTATTTCCTTCCTAACTGCCATTACCTTCGTCGGTTATTTTGATGACATACTCAGTTTGTGGGCGCGTTTATTTACTTTTGATTGGACAGCAACAGAAACGACTGCCATTTTAAGTTTAACTGTGGCGACATTCTTCTTTGCAGGGTTCTTGCGTGAACAAGTCTGTATCGGTTTCTGTCCTTATGCCCGTATTCAGGGAGCGATGATTGATATTGAGACGATTGTACCAACCTATGATCGGGATCGAGGAGAACCCCGTGGCCGGATGCGTCGTCCTAAGCCAGGTGAAGAGCCACCTAAGTTGGGAGATTGTATCGACTGTAACTTGTGTGTAGCAGTCTGTCCAACAGGGGTGGATATTCGTAAAGGTCAGCAGTTTGGTTGTATCACTTGTGGGCTGTGTATCGATGCCTGTGATTCGGTGATGGAGAAAATCAAAAAACCAAAAGGATTGATTCGTTATGCCTCTTTAGCTGAGTTGGGCGGCAAAAAACCTCATCCTTTATGGAAGCGGCCTCGGGTGATTGTTTATACCTCAATTATGACCTTAGCAGCTGCGGCCATGTTGTATGGTTTATCGACTATGTCACCGATTGATGTGAAGGTCTTGCATGAAAGAGCTCCATTATATGTACAGTTAAGTACGGGTCATATCCAAAATAAATATATTGTGAAGATTGTGAATAAGTATTCACAGCCCATGCAGGCGCATATTGATGTGAAAGGACCCAAAGGCACCATTGCAATTGCCGATCAGGATATTTCGATTCTGCCCGGTAATGTAGGGAGTTCAACCCTGTTGGTTAGGGTGCCTAAGAAGAATATGACAGATTCAGAGGTTCCGATTAAGATAATTGTGCAGGATAAGTTACACCCTCAGATCAAAGCAGAATATGAGAGTGTGTTTATCGGTCCTAGAATGCGCTAAAAATTATTGTGATTTAATCAGCGCTTCCTAAATTAGCGCCAGTTGCGTCGCCCTTTAAACCTTGCTCAAGAGTTTAAAGGGCGTTTTTCGTTTATAATATGCGCTGGTGCGAGATGTGTGTACAGCTAAATTTGCAAAAGGATGAAGAATGGCAAAGCAAAAAATCGATACAAGAGATTGGAGTGTGGCATGGAAAAACCCTTTTGTTGTGGGGTGGTTTGTCTTGTTGGTCATTGTTTTGTCGGTAAACTTTTTTATGGTGAGTGAAGCGATAGTGACCTTCCCTGGTCTAACGATTGAAGACTATTATGAGAAGGGGAAGGATATGGGTAAGATTATCGCCCAACGCGAAAAAATGAAGCGAATGGCTTGGCAGATTGATATCAATTTGCCTGTGTTGACTCAGAATGTGCCACAGCATTATACGATTTTAGTGAAGGATAAAACGGGTAAGGCTTTTAATGTGGATTCAGCCGTGCTGTATTATTATCGACCCTCTAATAAAAAATATGATGGACAAAGTGTACTCAAGTCGACGGGGAAAGTGGGGGAGTATGAGGGCGATATTGAGTTGCCTTTGAAAGGGAAATATGACTTTGTCTTGGAGCTTAAACGGGGCAAGGATCTTTTCCAAGTCGGTCGGACGATGATGGTTAAAGAGAATCCTCGTTCGCCTGTCCAACCTTCGTTGTAATCTTCATGGAGACTTCATTAGAAAATAGCTGTTTTCACTGCGGACAGCCGTTGCCTGAAGAACGCTCAGAAGTTGTTCTTCGTCAAATTAAAAATGAGTCTCGAGCTTTCTGTTGTCATGGCTGTGCAGGCGTGTGCGAGTCGATTTATGAGGTGGGCATGGAGGCCTTTTATCGTCGTACGCCAGAAGGTGAGTTGTTGTCACCTCCGCCTCCTCCCACACCTGATGTGGAGTTTCTGGACTATGATGAAGTTCAGTCTCAATATACCCGTACCGATTCTGATTCCCGAGAAATCACACTGGTTTCTGAGGCCATTCATTGTGCAGCTTGCATTTGGTTGATTGAGCACACTTTAGCTAAAATTGATGGCGTTTTGTTTGCCAAGGTCAACTTTACCAATAAGCAGATCAAAGTCCGTTGGGATAACCGCAAGGTTTCACTTTCTACCATTGTTAAAGCCTTAAATAAAATCGGCTATGATGCGACACCTTACGATGCCTCGGAATCGGAGGCGGCATTCCGTAAAGCCAATCGAGATCTGCTTTATCGGCTAGGCTTCGCAGGCTTTGCGATGATGAATGTGATGTGGTTTTCGGTTGCCCTTTATGCAGGGGCAGATGAAGACCAACAGTTTCGCCCTTATTTTCACTGGTTAGAATTGATTATCGCTACGATTACGCTAGCTTATTCCGGAAAACCCTTTTTACAAGGTGCTTGGCGTTCGCTAAAAGCGCGGCAAGTCAGTATGGATGTGTCCATTTCACTGGGGATTTTGACAACCTATTTTTATTCGTCTGTTGTCACAGTCGTCCCTCATTTTCCGGGTAATGTCTATTTTGATACGCTGATTGATTTTATGTTTTTTTTATTGATTGGTCGTTATGTTGAGGCGATTTCTAAAAATAAAGCGATTGATGCGACAAAACGATTGGCTGATTTACAACCTAAAGTGGCGAGAAAAATTAAACGCGAGGCTGTGGAAGAGCAAATTGAGATCACACCAGTTCGTCGGTTGAAAAAAGACGATTGGGTGCAGATTCTGCCAGGAGATAAAATCCCCGTTGATGGAGAGGTGCTTAAGGGGAGCTCGATGGTGAATGAATCAATGCTGAGCGGGGAGTCCAAAGAGGTGAGTAAGACCATCGGCGATAAAGTATCGGCGGGGACGATTAACTTAGATGGTGAACTGGTTGTTAAGGTCGAGGCAATTTTACAAGAGACCGCACTGGGACGCATTGTACACTTGGTGGAAGAGGCACAAGGCTCCAAAGCACCGATTCAATGCACAGCAGAAAAAATTATGCCATGGTTTGTGTCGGTGACCATTAGTTTGGCGGTGTTGAGTTTTGCCTATTGGTGGTTGAATGCCAATTTTGAGACAGCCATGATAGCGGCAACTTCCGTGTTGATTATCACCTGTCCCTGTGCTTTTGGTCTGGCGACACCGATGGCAACGGCGGTGGCTACGGGCGTATCGGCTCGATTTGGGATTTTGATTAAAAACAGTGCCGTGCTGGAAATCCTCAATGATGTGAATCACTTTGTCTTCGATAAAACGGGCACCCTGACAAAAGGGCAGATGAAAGTGGTGGATGAGGTTTTTGTGGATAAGTCTGGGGAAGACTTGGATAAAATTCTACTGGATGTGGGGCATATTGAGTCTCGGAGTGAACATAGTCTTGGAAGAGCCGTTTTTGAATCCTTAAAAGAGCGCTACCCTGAATTAAAGTCAAGGTTGAGTGAACTTGAACTGTTTTTGGTTCACCCTGGTAAAGGGGTAGAAGGCAAAGTGCGAGGTCATCACTATCTGATCGGGACGGCCAACTGGATTAAAGGTTATCAAGTTGATATTCCTGAAGCGCTGCTTGAGGCGCAAGAAGCACAAGGTCAACAAGGACGAACGGCAGTTTGGATTGCACAAAATGGGGTGGTGATTGGGATTTTGTTTATGGAAGATGAGCTGCGAGAAGATGCGCAAGAACTGATTTATCGCATCAAGCAGCGAGGTTGTCGGGTCACACTGCTTAGCGGTGACCGTGAAGTGGTCGCCAAAGCGGTGGCTGAGAAGCTCGGTGGCATGGAGGTGATTGCTGAAGTGCTGCCTGAAGATAAGCATGCGGTGATTGCTAATTTCCAAAAGCAGGGAGAGCAGGTGGCGATGACAGGGGATGGCATAAACGATGCGCCTGCTTTGGTTCGAGCAGATGTGGGCTTTGCTTTGGGGTCTGGTACTGATGTTTCCATGGACAGTGCAGATGTGGTCTTGTTGAATAATGAGCTTTTGGCGGTGGATACCACTGTGGGACTCTCGCAACGCACGATTAAAACGATTAAACAGAATATTGCAAGTTCGATTGTGTATAACTTGATTATGGTGCCTTTGGCGATGTCAGCGACTTTAACCCCATTGATCGCAGCGATCACCATGCCTTTAAGTAGTTTGGTGGTGATTGGTAATGCGGCAAGAATTCGTACCTATTACAGTGATAGAGCCATTGCCAAACGCAATCGTCAATATTGGAAAAACTAGAATAGGAGAGATAAATGGATGTTGTATATGGTTTGATTCCCTTGATGCTATTTATTGGTTTTATGGCCGTGGTGGTGTTTATCTGGATGGCGAAAAAAGGCCAGTTTGATGATCTGGATGGCGCTGCCCATTCGATTTTCCTGATTGATGAAGACACTCCTGAATCGAATAGCCATCCACATACAGAATCCAAGCAATCTAAGCAGCCGCCAGCTCAAGAAGCTAAAGAGAAATCGCAAGAAAAATAACGAATTTTGCTAAAATCCCCAGTCCTGAAGTACAAAATGTTTATCGGGGCTGGGGATTTTGGCGTTTTTGGGACGAGCTGAATGGGGTTGTTATCGTTGCTTGCTATTCTGAATGTTCTGAATGGGGATGGGTTTGCCGATGCCCCAGCCTTGGGCATAGTCCACCTTTAACTTGCTGAGCATGGCAAGGATATCGTCATTTTCTACAAACTCTGCAATCACTTTAAGTCCCGTTGCATGGGCGATTTCGGTGATGCCTTTTACAAAAGCTTGATGTTCTGGATTGGAAAGCAGGTCTTTAATGAAGCTTCCATCAATTTTTAGGGTGTCAAAATGTAGTTCTGTTAAGTAGCGGAAAGAGGTGAAGCCGACACCAAAGTCATCGAGTGACAGTCCAATTCCTGCTGCTTTCAACTGTTGAAGATTGTGTTTAACCTGACCTAGGTTATCAACATAGGCGGTTTCCGTCAGCTCAATGGTGAGCTGGTGATGTGGCACCTGGTGTTTTTGGAGCAGTTTTAAAACGGTTTTTGCCATTTTAGGGTGTTGCAGACTGGGAGCAGAAAGGTTGACGGCGAACTGGGTCTCGGTAGGAGAGGCTTTGAGTGCGATTAAGGCGTGTTCTAGCACCCAGCGATCAATGTCGTAAATGATTCCATGGTGCTCTGCAACGGGAATAAAGTGGTCTGGATAGATGGGATTGCCTGCTTCATCATTGAGACGAAGGAGGACTTCATAATGATGGATTTTCCCTGTTTCTATATCAGCAATGGGTTGAATCACTTGGTGGAAAGCATCCGTTCTTGTCAGGGCTTTTCTGATCCAGTTCACTAGCTCCAATTCCTGCTTCTGTTTTTCAGTATCGTCATCTAGTGCGGGGTTAAAAATATGCCAGTGTTGTGTGCTGTCTTCGTGTTTGGCTTTATACATGGCGATATCTGCCCAATGTAGGAGTTTATTGGGTTGATAAGTATGCGGTGGTCGAAGGATAACGGTACCCATGCTGGCATGATAGTGGACGGATTCTTGGTGTTCTGTGATGAGGGTGCCTTCAAGGTGCTGGCTGAACTCAGAGAGGTATTGGGTGAGGGTGTCGTCAGGGATGGATTGGTTGATAATGAGGGTAAATTCGTCGCCTGCTAGGCGGAAATGTTGCATTGGCACTGGCGTGTTGAGGATTTGGAGTTTTGTTGCAAAATCTTTGAGGACGGCATCGCCTACTTTGTGACCATAGACATCATTAATTTGTTTAAAGCGATTGAGGTTTAAAAAGATTAGCACGCCTTGTTGGGATTGGACAAGTTTGTTGAGTGATCGATAGAAGCTGCGGCGATTGGGCAAGCCTGTTAGGGTGTCATGATAGGCGAGCCACTCAAGTTGGTTGTGGACTTGCCCCATTTGCTTGAGGATTTTGCGAGATTGTCTGAGCAGGTTGTGAAGTTCGTCTTGTAAAAGAGGGGGGTGGTTGAATTTCAGATGATCAATGGCGGCTTTAAATTGGTTTTTGGCGGCAAGGGAGAGTGCTGACTCAAGTTGATGGAGGAGTTTGATACGGTTATGAATAAAGAAAAGTAAAATGAGTGCGATGATGAACCAGTTGATGAATACTTGAAGGTTGCTTTGAGACTTGAGCTTTTCCCAGTTGGTGAGTTCTGGGGTGATATTTTGTACTGCCCAGAGGTGGAGGTTGGAGGCATGTGATAGGGGAAGCTCAAGAGGGAGAGTCAACCATTTTTGCTGCTGAATCGATTCAATATGGGGGGTGGAAGTGAAGGTGAAGTGGGTTTGAGAGGGCTGGGTATAGAGTAGGGGTTGATTGTCGTTCGCTAGGGTGAGTAGAATTCGTTGTCGATTATTCTCCAGCAGCTGATGGAGGGTTTGAAACCATAGGCTGGCTTGTTGCACGATAAATAGGTTAAGGGGCTTACCATTGGTTGTGTAGGTGTGGAGATTAAATAGCAGAAAGCAGTTTTTTTGCGTACAACTCAGTTGAGGGGAGCTTTTAGGCGGTGTGGTGGGTAAGTTGAGTGAGGTTTGGTTGTCATCATGATAGAGAAGGCGGCGTTGGTTTGATTCTATTTGGTAAAGAGCAACAATTCCTTTATTGATAAATTGTGCCTCCATTTCTGCTTTGACCTCTGAAGAGGGTGTCTCTGTTTGATAGAGCGGAAGCAGGGCGGCAAAATCTTCTATGTTGGCTTGTAGTTCATTGAGCGTATTATTGACTAATCGTTGAAAGTTTTGGGTTTGGGAGGCAATCAGGTGGTTTTGGTAGTTGGTGAAGATGCGTTGGTACTGCCAGTGCCAACCGAAAGAGGCCATCATGAGGACGAGCGTGATGAGGAAGAGGGCTTTCCAGCGAAGGGAGAGATTGCGTTGTTTGGTCATAATGCTTGACACCTTTTCAGCACCATAAGAGGCGGTTGAACAAGCGAGGCAGGGAGATAGCCAATCGCACTGGGGGTGTTGAGCAATTGGGTTTGCATCTGTTTCCAGTCATTGACGATATTGGGGGTGCGGCCTTCCCCTGTAAAGAGGCTGCGTTGCCATCGACGCGCAAGGAATCGAGGATTCCAGTGAAGGCATTGACTGACAAACTGCTCATAAGCTTGTGTACTGGGGTCAAGAGTGAAGAGGGTGAGTGCGTCTCCTTGTTGATCAGTGGTCTGACGCATTAAAAAGAGGTTAAGATAGGTTCTGGGAGTATTGTTCAGTTGTACAGGGGGGTGAGCGACTAAGGCAAGTCCCTCCGCTTCAGCAGCAGCGATAATTGGGCTGAATAGAAGACTGACTCCACAAATGATGCCCAGTAGCATCGCTTGAAGGGTGGAATACGGTTTTGTATTCATCATGTTCGATTAGAAATGCATCTCAAACTGTCCCAGTGCGACAGTTTCTTGTTTGTGTTGGAGTGAGTCAAAAAATTGGTCAAGCTCTACACCGATAAAGTAGTGTTTGTGGAAACGATAGCGCGCATAGCCGATCCAACCGGTAGATTCACTATTTTGTGTCCCGTAATGATTCACTTCATAACGAAGGGTTGTTGACCATTGCGAGGTGGGTTGCCATAAAAGAGAGAGATACCAAGTTGGCTTTTGGCTGGAAGATCCAGTTGGAATGGCTTTATCGATATGTGGCTGCATCCATTCACCGCTGACTTGCCACTGTTGCCACTGGTATCGTGCCATAAGGACTTGAATGTCTATCGGCGTATTGTATGGCATTGTGATATTTCTAATACCCAAGCCTGTCACGAATACTTGAGCCGAAACGGTATTTTTAGTGTCGAGTTGTATATAGTTTGCACCTAATAGAAGTCCAGGTAGTTGGGCAGGCTCCCAAGTGACTTTGATGCCTGTTAGACTACTTTTATTTACTTCGAGTGACAGATGGGTGTGTAGTTGTATTTGAGCCCCTTCGCTTTGAGTGATTCCTCCGGTAAATAGCGTTCCTGTCAGTAGGTTGCCCGCGTTATCACTCCATTCTGCTTGAAGTCGAGCGCCATCAATACTATTCACTACCTGTACCAGACTACCTATATAGAGACGAGAAAAACGAGTGGTTTCTCTTAAAAGAGGGGCATCTTGGGCGCTGTTGAGACCAATGAGAGTGTTTTTTAGCCGCCCCAAACCGAGAGTTATCCCTCCCCAGTTGGCGGTATAAAGTGTTTGGTTTAGAGAGAGGATATTGATGTTGAGGTTTTGTGATTGAGGGCTTTTAGAGTGATAGTGCAGGTCTGCGATTAAACGGGTGGTGGGGCGGGCTTGCCAGTTTAAATTGAGACCTGCTTCGGTATAGTCTCCAATGAGGGTAGCATGTTGTTTGAGGTTGGGGTTGTCCACTTGAGACTGGGCGATGCGTTGGAGATAGCCATGCAGTTGGGCATGACCTTGTTGATCAAGTGAATAGGCGTGTGCAGAGAGGGAAAAGGAGAGTAAGCTGGAAAGAATAAGCAGTTTTTTCATGGCTAATAAAACTAAGGTTTTTGTGAAAAGAGTGGTGAGAATTGTAAGGCTTCGGGACCTTCTGGATCAAATATGAGTTCAAGTGCGTGTTGAGGATACCACCAGCGTTCAATTTTTGTTTCTGGCTCTTTGATCACTTGTGCGGGTTTGCCAAAGCGTTTTTCAATGGCGCGATAGGTGAGATTTTTTTTGGGAATCAGGGTCACGGCTGCAACATGAAATTTCAGCACTTTGGGAATATCTGTTCCCGAGAGTTTGACCTGTCTTTGTCCTGTTTGGGTGACAGTGGTTTCAATCCCTCGGTCATAGAGTTGATTTAGTGTCTTATCATCCGCTTGAAGAATGACGGCTAAAGCAGCTTTAATGCTATCAATATAGATCACGGGGAAATAGGCTTCTAAGCTTTTGTCGCTCTCATCTTTATTAGAAAAAAGACGAATCTCAACATCTTTGCCATATAGTTTCATTACCTGCTCAAGCGTATCCTCTGGAATATGAATCCCCAAGGCTTGCACCTTGCCATTTGGAAGCGCTTGAGCATGCCAAGGGAGTTGCTTAGGGTCAATCTCTTTTCTGTTTGGGGAGAAGGTGAGCATAATGGACATCAATCCAAACCCCATGACAAGTGTCCAAAAAAGTGGGGAGCGGTTTTTGATAAAGCTTTTCACTTAATGTGTATCCTGATTTTGGGTGTTGGGGGTTTCTTCCTCTTTTTCATCATGATACTCACCAATTTCTTCATTGGCGTTGGCATCGCGAGGAATCAATTTTTCAATGCTGGGATCAATAATCCCTTTTCCCGCATCGAAAACAGAAATCCCTGTTTGCATAAAGGTAATCAGAACGGCAACAAAAACGACGGTGGCGGCAAAGCGGACGGCGATGATTTCTCCAATATTGGTTTGGGAGTTGTCCATGGAGAAGTCATTCATGGTCATGCCGCCTGGGAAGAGTTTGTTGATTATCAGATAGCCAACAATAATCAATCCTGCCACAGCGTAGCTATATAGCAATACTTTGCACCGTTTCCAAGCAAGCTTCCAATGAGCAGCGACAAACCAGCTTTCTGTTTGTGCGACTTTTTTGCCACGGAAGTAGGTGTAGGCAATAATGAGCGAGGAGATGAATGGGGTAATGAGTAATTCTGACGAACCATTTCCAATCTCCAAAACAATCATGGGGATAAAGAGGTGAACTATGATAATGTTGAGATTGAAAATATGATGGGGAATTTTGGCTGCATAGGCCTCGTGTTCATTGATTTTGTATTGCATGATGACACTCCTGTTTGAATAATCTTGTCATTATATCAAGATGTGCTTTGTCTATCAGAAGCGTTGTTGAATTTCTTGGGCAGACATCGCTTTGCCATAGCGGTAACCTTGGAGAATATCGACGCCTTGTTGGCGTAGGAATGCCGCTTGTTCCGCTGTTTCAATGCCTTCGGCGATGATTTTGAGGTTGAGGTTTTTGCCTAATTGAATAATCGCTTTACATAGCGTTTTACCCGTGTCGGTATGCAGGTTTTTGACAAATGCTTGATCGATTTTTAGAGTGTCAATGGGAAAGGTTTGAAGGTAGGAAAGCGAGGAGTAACCTGTTCCAAAATCATCGATTGCCAAAGAAAGGTTGAGCGATTTGAGCTGTTGGAGCAAGGTTTGGCTCTTTTCAACATCCTGCATGGCGGTGGTTTCGGTGATCTCAAAATCCAGTAAGGGGGCGACTTGATCAAAGTGGGGTTGTTGTTGGATGGATTGAATTAGGTGTGGGTCGTTAAATTGGCGAGGAGAGAGGTTAATGCCAATATGAAGGGGGTGATCTTGATGTTGCCACTCGACCGCTTGGGCGATTGCTCTTTGGATAATATAACGCCCAAGTTGTAAAATGAGCCCACTGCTTTCGGCGATGGGAATAAAGTGTTCAGGAGAGATGGCTCCGAGTGAGGGGTGTTGCCAGCGAATCAAAGCTTCGACACCATAGAGGGTTTCATCTTGGGCAAAGACTTGAGGTTGAAATAGGAGTTGGATTTGGTTTTTTTCAAGCGCTTGTTGCAGTTCAATTTCTAACTCAAGGGCTTGATGAGCGGTGCTGTTGAGTTGTGTTTCGTAG
>JALUXI010000038.1 GCA_027019045.1 Piscirickettsiaceae bacterium
ACACCTCCATGCCCACAGAAGCCGCCAACTGTTCAACAGCATCCACAAAAGACAAGCCGTCATACTCCATAATAAATTTCAGTACATCACCACTCGCTCCACACCCAAAACAGTGGTAAAACTGTTTCTGCTGACTAACATTAAAGGAAGGCGTTTTTTCAGAGTGAAATGGGCAACAAGCTTTAAAACTACTGCCTGCTTTTTTGAGTGGCACTCGCTGACCTACGACCTGGACAATATCCACTCGATTCAGCAACTCATCAATAAAAACTCTTGGAATGCTTCCTTTAGCCAACTTGCAACCTCTTTCCTCAATTCAAACTTTTCAAACTATCCCGCCCTTATACACAAGTTTTCCCCAGTCCTCAAAACGCAAAAACCCACTCAAATGAGTGGGTTCCCTAACCTAACTATAAAAGGGGCTAAAAGCTTAAGCGTTCAATTTTGCCTTAATCAGCTTACTCACTTCGCCCATATCAGCACGGCCTTGCATCTTGGGTTTTAATACCCCCATCACCTTGCCCATATCTTGCATACCACTGGCGCCCGTTTCAGCTATGGCTTCTTCAACCAACTTTTCAATCTCTTCTTCAGACAAAGGTTGAGGCATGAACTCCTGAATGACCGTCATTTCATAAGCTTCTTTTTCAGCCAACTCTGGACGGTTTGCATCAGTATACTGCTTGATTGAATCACGACGCTGTTTTAACATTTTATCCAAAACAGCCAAAATTCCCGCATCATCAAGCGTCGTCTGATTATCAATCTCAACTTGCTTAATCGCCGCCTGCATGGTACGAATCACAAGAAGACGCTCTTTTTCTTTCGCCTTCATGGCCGCTTTCATCTCGGCAGTTAATTGCTCTTTTAGGTTAGACACAGCGTCAATCCTTAATATTTACGGCTAGTACGAACACGCTCACGAGAAAGACGCTTTAAAAGGCGCTTTACCGCAGCCGCTTTCTTACGCTTACGTGCCCAAGTTGGCTTTTCATAATATTCACGCTTACGCACTTCAGTTAAAACGCCTGCTTTTTCAACAGCACGCTTGAAACGACGCAAAGCGACATCAAAAGGTTCGGTATCTCTTACTTTTACGAAAGGCATATAATCACTCTTCTCTTCAAATTTAATTCGGTTTTAAGCTCGCCGTACTAAAATAGTACAACGCACGGAAAGCGGGAATTATAATTTTATTAAACCCGCTTTGCAAATTTATTTTATTTTCAATTTTCACAAAATACCCGCTGACTACCCTACTAACTTTTGGTAAATCTTGTGGATATCTAACACGGAAAGCATTTCTGTTTTTTCATGCTCTTGGTCTGGCTTCACAATATATTTGGTCAAAGAATTTTTGGTTAAACTATTAGAGTTGTATTCCTGAATATCCTTCACTCCTATTTCAGCACTGTCATAAATGGCATCTACCGCCATACCGATATAGCGATTTTGACCATCTTCCTCTCCAAGGTTTAATAAAATAATATCATGCTCTTCAGGATCATAGTGAAAAGGTTCTTTCGTAATCAGTGTGAAGAGCGATACGACACTAATTGTATACTTTTTATAATTCACCACACCAATCAAAAAGTCATCACTTCCTACAATATTTGTTAATGGCTGATTACTCAAGGAAGACACTACATACTTTGACTCTACCGCATATACTTTTCCAGCCAACACAAAGGTAGAAACATCTATTGTCTCCTCTCCTGGCTGAGGGCGAGGATAACTATAAGTAGGGCGCTCAATTACTTTCGAGCCATCTTGTTCCTCTTCATACTTTGCTATCTCTGAGAAAACCAGTGACACCACATCATTACGATAATCATCTTTCACCTTATATTCTCGATAACCTTTCGATACAGACACCCCCACTGAATAATACTTGTCTCCATAAGGAATAATATCTGCCATACTTTGACCAGATTCTAGCTGGAAAAAGCGATCATCGATTTCAATTTGCTCCCCAACTTTAATCTCATCAGATGTAGATGAAATGACAGTTTTTTCATTATCACAAAAAAGACCAAAATAACGATAACTCTCCTCGGAACTTGGTAAAGTTTCACTTAAAATAGCTTGTAACTCAGGTGTTGAGTCAAAAACAATACCAATCCCACCTAATACTTCATTAGGATTATCAATATCCGTGATACTTGCCCCATAAATATAAGTGCTTTTACCGTCATATAGGCTTGTCGGCTTAAAGTCGCTCACTGTATATTTCTGAGAATCCGTCAAACTTAAAGTCTGACTCACCCAACTTTCATTTAAACGCATGCCTACCAAATTTTGTTTCTCAGGATTAGAGACGGCCTGAACCACACCATTTTTATCATAAATAAATAGATTGGTATACACGGTATAAAGGTGATTGATGTACTGCAAAATACTTGACATCCTCTCTTGATCAGGCTGTTCCGTCTTAAGCGTCTGACGGAAAAAAGTGGTCAATGCCCACCACCGACAATCATTTGCTCGTTCATATAAATTTCGATCCATGATATCGATTGCCAATTTTGCCAAAAACTCTCCATCACTCAAAATAGAGCTGATTACCGTATTATTTAAATTACCAATACTCTCCTCAAAAACCTGTTTTGTTTTCTGTCCCGTTTTCGAAATTTCAAACAGCAGTGATCGACTAAAAGAGTTGTCACTTAGCTTAGAATTTGCAATTTTCACATTCCCATTCCAAACCGTCACATCCAACTCTTTTTGAATCTTTTCTGCTTCCTTTGGTATTGTTTCCAACTCCTCACCGAACAAACTGCTATTACGAATAACCGTCTCTAACACTTTTGAGTCAATCGTGTTCTTATCCTCATCGGATAAACACTCAAAAGCATGCTCTAGCGGAATCATGACATGCCCCATCCAGTCCAAACCAAAGTACCCTTGATAGCCGCTGGTTTTACTAGTTTTTGCCAAATATTCCCGCCCCGCAAATCGTACAACTTTAAAATTTCCTTCCAACGCTTTTTGCATCGGCGCACCAATAGGAACTTCATAAGGGTCGGAAGAGGAGATAACCTCTCCCTGACTATTAAGCAAAGTAATCGTCATCCAATCATCAGGAGAAAGCAAGTTAGCAAACACCCCTTTCATCTCATCTTCAAATTTAAAAAAGAGCGCCAAGCCTCCTAACACCTCATCATCTGGCTCTCCATTTTCTGTCACCTTGTAAGCATAAACTAATGTCCGCTCACTACTCGGCTTTAAGTCCGTATAACCAAAATACTCCACATACTCTTGATGAGTGGTTAATGCCTCCTGTATAAAAGGAGAATCTGATTCTGAAATGTCGTTCTGTGGATTCAGTTGCAATAAAATCTTACCTTGCGTATCAAACAGCACAATATTGTCATATACTGAATACTTTGCGACATACTCTTTAAAACGATTTCGCAAATCTGATGAGCGTCTCTGCAATTCAGACGGTTCTATAGATGGCTCTTCTCGCAATGCTTTAAGATAAGCACAAATATCATTATCTGTTGCCAAAAAACCAATATCTGCTGTACGCTCATAAAGATTACGAATCACAATATCAACTGCAACCCTAGCCTTTGCACTCATCTCTTGAGCAATTTTCTTCAATCGCTCCTCACCTAATTTCTCCAACAACAATTCCGTCAAACGCTCAAACTCTTTACGCGTCTCCGACATATCCATGTCAATATTAGACATCTGCCCCAAAATAGTGAGTAAATCCCAGCGATCAGACAATCCTTCCAGCGCCTTTTGATACTTTTGTACTTCTGGCATATATTTTGTCAACTTACTAAAACCATCTTGTTTCATCATCCTCTCCTGTTTTTCCTACCCAGCCCAACCAATCAAACAAAGAATATCCAATTTAAAAAAGCAACTCAACTAGCCCCCTAAACACCAAATTTTACAAAAGCAACATATATGCCACATCTAAAATAACACTTCACTAAAACAACGCACCAAAAACCAGCAATCAAACAATACATTCAATGTCATGCAAAACTCTCAATAGATAAAACTCTTCCTAAGATATAATTTCCATTTTATTTTGAGTTCACCAAAAATGATAGTTCTAGGCATTGAAAGCTCCTGTGATGAAACAGGGGTGGCACTCTACGACACAGAACAAGGCCTCATCGCCGACACCCTCTACTCCCAAGTTCCCATCCATG
>JALUXI010000039.1 GCA_027019045.1 Piscirickettsiaceae bacterium
CCCCATTTATGGCGGTGCAGAATATGGCACACAAATCCGTGCTTTAAAAAGAGGGGCTCAAGTCGTGGTGGGGACACCAGGACGAGTGATGGATCATATGCGTAAAGGCACCTTGAAGCTTGATAATCTCAAACTATTGGTCTTGGACGAAGCGGATGAAATGCTTCGTATGGGCTTTATTGATGATGTGCGATGGGTATTGGATCAAACGCCTGATAGCCGTCAAATCGCCCTCTTCTCAGCCACCATGCCAAAAGAGATTCACAAAATTGCCACGCAATATCTGAACAATCCCACAGAAGTGATTATCAAGCAGAAAACAGGCACGGCAGTCACCATTGAACAGAAATATCTGCTGGTCAGCGGCCCTCATAAGCTGGATGCCTTGACCCGTGTATTGGAAGCGGAAACCTTTGATGGCGTGATTATCTTTGTTCGCACCAAGACGGCGACAATCGATTTGGCCGAAAAGCTCGAAGCTCGAGGCTATGCTGCTGCGGCACTCAATGGAGATGTGGCACAGAACCACCGTGAACGCATTGTCAATCAGCTCAAGCAGGGCAAAATCGATATTTTGATTGCTACTGATGTGGTTGCCCGTGGCTTGGATGTTGAGCGTATCAGCCTTGTGGTCAACTATGACATCCCGCAAGATGCTGAATCCTATGTTCACCGTATTGGTCGTACAGGGCGTGCTGGACGAGAAGGTAAAGCGATTTTATTTGTGGCACCTCGTGAGCGTCGCCTGCTCAATATGATTGAACGCACCACGAAAAAGAAAATCGACCAAATGCACCTACCTAGCACCGTTGAAATCAATAACAACCGTGTCGAACGCTTTAAGGCTCGCATTATCGAGGCCTTGGAAATGGATGATTTGGATTTCTATCAAGATATTGTTCAGCAAATTGAGAATGAACAGAATGTCCCCGCCATTGAAATTGCTGCCGCCACGGCTCGTCTGCTCCAAGGCGATGTCCCTTTCTTCTTAGAAGACAAGCCTCAAAAAGAGTACCGAGATGACAACCGTCGTGAACCTCGTGGTCGCCGTGAGAATCGTCATGAAGGACGCAATGACCGCCCTCGTCGTAACAGCGCGCCCAATGAAGGTATGCAACGCTTCCGCCTGAATGTCGGCCGCCAACATGGTGTTAAACCTGGCAATATCGTCGGTTGCATCGCCAATGAAGCAGGGCTAGACAGCGAATTCATCCAAAAACTCAATATCGAAGACACCCACAGCACGGTTGATCTCCCAGCAGATATGCCAAAAGAGGTGTTCAACACCCTGCGTAATGCCTGGGTTTGTGGACAGCGCTTAGATATGCAAGCGGAAAAAACAGCTCGTCCTCGTAAATCTTTTAAAGGAAGCATAAAGCGCAAAACACACCGCTGAGGAGCCCAAAATGCCCACTAAAAAAATCAGTGAAATGGTGACCATTGTAGCCACCACCATCATGTTTTTAAGCGGCTATGCTTTTTTACGCTACGCCTTTAATATCTCAGATCAATTCCCTTTCACTCAAGAGATTGCTCTGATTTTTCTTGGCACCCTCGCCACCGTTCTGATTACTGCTTTGCTGCTCCGCAAGCAGTCAGAGGTGGAGCTGGAAAAGGAAAAAACGGTTAAGTATCTCGATTTAAAATCTAGCGTCTATCTTGAAGTCATTAAAGAGCTAGAAGAGTTACTCCTCAATCGCAGCTTTGATGACAAACAGATGATGCAGTTGGAGTTTTTAGCCCATAAAGTCGCCATTGTCGCCTCTCCTGAGTTCTTAAAAGCCTATGGTGAGTTTCTGCAAGACATTAAACGCTATATGAAAGATGAGCAGCTATCAGATAAAGAATCCGACCTCATCTCTTGCCGTATGGCGCATTTAACCATTGAAATGCGAAAAGATCTCATTGGCGAATTGGACGAAGAGAGCGATATCTCACCTAAAGTGATTCATAAAACGATTATTGATAATATTGAAGAGTCGGTTGAGACTTTTAAATAAAAGGATCTCTAAGCGGCCAAGAAAAAAGCGAAATATTATTTCGCTTTTTTCTTTTAACACTCATTCAGTATTAAAAATTAAACCCAAACCCTAAATAGGTTTCACTTGCATTAAACTCCAGTTGCGTTTTCGGTACAGGCAGATTCTGTCCACTCACATCAATCCCCACCTTATCCATCTGCCAATGGCTGTTTCGAATCCCTGCTGTGGCATAGAGTCGGGGACTTAAAGTAAACCATCCTAACTGATAATCTGCTGAAATTGGCTGGAAACGCACCCCTAGATCATACGACACAAACTGGCCATCCACATCTGTACTCACATTCAACTTGGTGTTTTTGATATGCGCTGTTTGATACGCATAAGCAAAGCTTCCATAGAGGGAGAAATAATCACCCAAAGACTTTCTCGCCACAAGAGAAGGCCCTATCTTATAAGTCCAGAACTCTGTTTTGGTGTCTGGAATATTGAGGTTGCTACCACTACTATCCGAGCTACTTTTTTTGCTATCTATCCAAGGCGTAGACACTCCCAACAATACCCCTAACCCTAAAAAGTCTCGCTCTCCTTGATGCAAAAGATCATAACCTAGGCTTAGATTAGCATCTAACCCCTGCAACCGATAATCCATGCTGGGCAGCGTAAAAGGCGTCGTGCCGGAGGGTAGCCAACCATTTAGCGTATTGCTGGCTTGGTTAAACTGTTGCTGACCCGCCACCATCTCATTAGAATCATACCAACTTAAACGATAGCTATAAAAAGCCTTCGTTCCAAACAGGTTATGGTGTTGAGATTTCAAACTATACACTGTCACATTATCAGATGCCTGATCTGACAGCCCCATAAAGCCCCCTTTCACACTCATCGTCCCTTGTCCATAATTAAACTCCCCTGCAAAAGCAGAAGAGCCAGACAAGACAAAGAGCACCGCGACTTGACTTAAAAATCTTACCTTCATTTCTTTCTCCAAATAAAAATACAATCCTCATAATTCTAGCTCATATCCTCATAAATAAAAAGCTCAAGTCAAAGATATCCCTAAAATAGATTATAATGACAATCATCTCAACCATACTTCTAAGAGGCCACCCATATGCAAAACCTTGGCACAGTGCGACACGACTGGACAGTCGAAGAAATTCGTCAAATCATGGACCAACCCTTCAATGATCTGATTTTCCAAGCCCAAACTGTTCACCGTATGCACTTTGACCCCAACGAAATACAAACCAGCACCCTAGTGAACATCAAATCAGGCGGCTGTGCTGAAGATTGTGCCTACTGCTCCCAAAGTGCAAGAAATGAGGCCGAAGTCGAAAAAGAACGCATGATGGCGGTACAAGAAGTCTTAGAACAAGCCCTCGTCGCCAAAGAGAGAGGGGCCACTCGTCTCTGCATGGGTGCTGCTTGGCGAAACCCCACCAAAAAAGACTTCCCCCGAGTATTAGAGATGGTCAAAGTAGTCAAAGGGCTAGGGCTAGAAACCTGCCTCACCCTCGGCATGCTCGATGACGACCAAGTCGCTCAACTCAAAGAAGCAGGACTGGACTACTACAATCACAACCTCGATACTTCCGAAGCCTTCTACCCCAAAATCATCACCACTCGCAACTACCAAGACCGCTTAGACACCATTGACAAGGTGCAAAAAGCAGGCATCAATGTTTGCTCAGGTGGCATTATCGGCATGGGCGAAAAACACACCGACCGTGCCGAACTGCTACGCACCTTTGCCAATATGCGAGTGCATCCCCACTCAGTGCCGATTAACCTACTGGTTCCCATTGAAGGTACCCCCCTTGCCCATATGAAAGGCAAAACCGACAGCTTTGAATTCATCCGAGTCATCGCCACCGCCCGTATCGTCATGCCCAAATCTTTCGTCCGTCTTTCCGCAGGTCGCATGACGCTTACCGACGAAGCGCAAGCCCTCTGCTTCCTTGCAGGGGCCAACTCCATCTTCTACGGCGACAAACTCCTCACCACCGAAAACCCCGAATCCGACCACGACCTCCAACTCTTCGCCAAACTCGGCATCCGCATGCAAGAAAACGCCGAAGCCAAACTTCAATCCCAACAAATGGCCGAACAGATCACGGAGTTGACCGCCTAGTCGGTGGAAAGGAGAAAATGGATGAATACACAACAACTCATTTATCAAGCCATATCCCTCCCCATTGAAGAACGGGCGTTGATTATCGAGTCACTCATTCAAAGCCTCAACCCTTCTGAGGATGAAATTGAACAAGCATGGCTCGACACTGCCCAAAAACGCCTTGCTGAAATTGAATCAGGGCAAGTCCAACCTATCTCAGGCGAAGAAGTTTTCAATAAGATATGGAAACGCCTAGAAAAATGAATTTTGTTTTTCAACCCGAGGCAGAAACAGAGTTCAATCAAGCCATTGATTATTATGAAGCCATCTCACCCGCATTAGGATATGATTTTGCACAGGAAATCCATCAGACCATTCAACGCATTACCCTCTTTCCCAATGCATGGCCAGTGGTCAAGGGGCAAATCAGGCGTTCACTGGTTAAACGCTTTCCCTATGGCATTCTCTATACCGAATATCAAGGTCAACTCCTCATTATCGCCGTGATGAATTTACACCGCAAACCCGATTATTGGCTCAATCGAATCAAACTTGACTAACCGTTTTCCAACCATGACCCAACAAACCCTCCAACAACGCTTTGCCCCACGCTTGCAGCAGCGACAAGCGGATGATCTTTATCGCCGACGACCTTTAGCATTTTCCGCTCAACAACCTGCGATGCAGTTAAATGGACGGCAAGTGGTGAATTTTTCGTCGAATGACTATCTTGGTTTGGCGAACCATCCAGAAATTAAACGCACACTAGCAGAAAACTTAGACGCTCTCAGCGTCGGCTCAGGGGCAGCGCATTTGGTGACGGGGCATCATCTGCATCACCATCTTTTGGAAGATGAAATCGCCGACTGGCTCGGTGTAGAACGGGCTTTGCTGTTTTCCACAGGTTATATGGCCAATCTAGCGGTCTTGGAAACACTGATGCAAAAGGGCGATCTGATTCTAACGGATAAGCTTAATCACGCCTCACTCATTGACGGGGCTTTACATAGTGATGCGCAACTGAAACGCTATCCACACAATGATATGGCCGCCTTAGCCAAACGACTTAACGCTGCGAAATCGCAAGTCTTAATTGCCACCGATGGGGTTTTTAGCATGGATGGCGACCTCGCCCCGCTGGACAAAATTCAACCACTGGCACAACAAACCCAGAGCTGGCTATTTGTGGATGATGCCCACGGTTTGGGTGTATTGGGCGAACAAGGCAAAGGCAGTTTTAGCCATTTTGGACTCACTCCTGATGATGACACCATTCTGATGGGCACGCTGGGCAAAGCTTTCGGCGTGTCAGGCGCTTTTGTAGCAGGCAGCGATACCCTAATTGAAACCCTGATTCAATTTGCCCGTCCCTACATCTACACCACCGCCATGAGTCCCTTGATGGCGCTGGCTGGTCGCACAGCACTGAAGCTGGTCAAAGCAGCCGACGACCGCCGAGAGCAGTTACAACGCAATATCCAACAATTCAAACAGGGCTGTCAACAAATCGGACTGAATCTTCTGCCCAGCGACACCGCCATTCAACCCATCCTCCTCGGCGAAGCCGCCACCGCTCTTCAGTGGAGCGAACAGCTCAAACAAGCAGGCTTTTGGGTCACCGCCATCCGCCCACCCACCGTCCCGAAAAATACCGCCCGCCTCAGAGTCACCCTATCCGCAACCCATACAGCTGAACAGATCGAGGCCTTACTCCAAGCACTCCAATCCTGTCAAAATTAAACCGAGAAAATCATGCTACACCACCAAATCCTCAACCCCGAATCCACGCAACCCGCTCTTTCGTTCATTCACGGCTGGGCATCGGACAGTGGCATTTGGTTGCCTTTTGCGGAAGCTTTTTGCGATGATTATCAAGTCCACCTGATCGACCTGCCAGGCTTTGGGCAAAGCCCGCCGATTGAAATGGAAAGCAAAGAGGGAGACAAGCTAGCACAAGCTTGGATTGAAGCCATCTTACAAACGCTGCCTGACGCCACACATCTTGTCGGCTGGTCACTCGGCGGCTTGCTGGCTCAACGCCTTACCGTCCAACACCCCGAACGCATTTTAAGCCTCACCAACATCGCCAGCACACCTAAATTTGTGCAGACCGAGAACTGGCCTTTTGCTGTCAGCCCTACACTCATGAAAGACTTTATTCATGCCGTCAGCATCGAGTATGGTGCCGTGTTAAAACAATTCTGGCGACTACAATTTCAAGGCTCAGATGAAGCCAGGAAATGGATGAAAGCCCTGCAAACCCAAATGCAACACCGCAGCCTCCCCACCCTCACTGGACTGTTGCAAGGACTCTATATTCTCAAAGATTTAGACAACCGCTCGCTTCTACAAAATTTAACGAAAGAATCGCAAGTTTTGCCAGAACCCCCAGTCCCGCAAGGCAAAACGCTGCCGATTGGCTGGATTTTTGGCGAAAAAGACCCCCTCATTCCACTAGAACTCACCCAAACCCTGCTCCCAGAACACAACCACATTGACATCATCCAAGGTGCAGGACATATGCCCTTCTTTTCTCACCCTAAAGAGACCGCTGCCGCTCTTAAGAGACGACTCAAATAAACAACTGACCCAAAGTTGAATAACATACCATTATGGTATAATTTCAGCATGAAATTTGAATATGATGAAAATAAAAGCCGTATAAATAAAGCCAAACATCATATCAATTTTGAAGAAGCGAAAGCACTTTGGCAAGATCCATATGCTTTTGAAATTCCCTCACATCAATGTGAAGATGAAGATAGATTTTTAGTCTTAGGTCAAATTGAGGGTAAACACTATACGGCGATCATCACTTACAGAGCAGCAAACATCAGAATCATCTCTGTAAGAAGATCTAGAGCAAAGGAGGTTCCGCTGTATGAAAGCGTCCGAAATCGATCAAAAATTTGATGAAAACCAAGAAGATGTCTTGGATTACTTCGATACTTCCAAAATCAAAATGCTCAATGAAACACCCAAAAGAGTCAATATCGACTTCCCT
The DNA here is from genome assembly GCA_027019045.1 of Piscirickettsiaceae bacterium. Classification (GTDB taxonomy): domain Bacteria; phylum Pseudomonadota; class Gammaproteobacteria; order Thiomicrospirales; family Thiomicrospiraceae; genus JALUXI01. The sequence continues at coordinate 7,100 of JALUXI010000039.1, forward strand.
GCATGGATGGTAGAATCATTGGACAAAGAAGCCAAGCATATTGGTGTCAGCAGACAAGCCATCATCAAAATGTGGCTCGCTGAAAAATTACAACAACTATCAACTCAATCATAAATATCTCTCTTCATGACCCCCTTTAACCGTCAACACATTCGCCAACATTTTGCCGCTGCGGCACCTAGCTATGATGAAGCCGCTGTACTGCAAAAGGCGGTGGCTGAGCATTTGGATGAGCGGCTGGATCTGGTCACGCTCAAACCCAAAACCATTTTAGATATGGGGGCAGGAACAGGCATCCTCACGGCGAAACTACTGCAACGCTATCCACAAGCCAATATTTATGCCGCTGACCTCGCACATCCGATGCTCAAGCAAGCGGAACAGAATTTGCAACAGCCCAAACTCAACTGGCTGCCCGAAAAGCTCTGTCAAAAAATGGGCTGGCAACACTGCCCTGCCAAACTGGTCAATGCCGATGCCCAACAACTCCCTTTTGCCAATGGCAGCGTGGACCTGCTGGTGAGTAACCTCATGTTGCAGTGGTGTGATGATTTAGATGCGGTGTTTCGAGAGTTTCGCCGAGTGTTACGACCCGAAGGACTGCTCATGTTCACCACCTTTGGTCCTGACACCCTCAAAGAGCTAAGAGCCGCTTGGCAGCACGCCGATTCAGAAAGTGACCCTGCCCAACATGTGAATACTTTTATCGATATGCACGACATTGGCGATGCCCTGATTCGAGCAGGCTTTGGACAACCTGTGATGGATATGGAACTGTTTACCCTGACCTATGAAAAACCAATTCAAGCACTCAAAGACCTCAAAGCCATCGGAGCGACTTCTGCCAATGCACAACGCCAAAAAGGACTGATGGGCAAACAGAAATTCACCCAAATGCTTGAAGCCTACCAGCAGTTCGCCCAACCAGACGGTCGAGTCCCCGCCACCTACGAAGTCGTCCACGGCCACGCTTGGGCGGCACAAGAGATCATCAAAGGCCCCAACCGAGACAAATCAGGCGTACATGAAATCACCTTAGATGACTTCATACAACAAGCCAGAAAATGACGATACCTAAAAAACCTGCTCCACAATGCGTCTTGGCAAATACAACATTTTTTTATCCCCTTGTTTCTTCATCACTAACCCCTCTTGTTTCCCCAAATCATTCACAAAAACACCATAACGCCCTTTACTCAATAAACCAGTATTAAATAAAATCTGATAGAGGTCTGTCTGTTCAAGATTATATTTTTGTTCAATTTCGGTTAAGCAAATAAAATGGCTAGCAGGCTGAACCCCAAATTTAGCTTCATAATTTATCACTTGAGGCTGATGAAGCTTCACAAGCTCTCGAAATGTCTCCTCTATATGTGCGGTGGAGGTTAAAAGCGCTTTAGCAATAACTGAAGAGGCTTTGAGGAGCTTTATGTTTTCTAACTCCTCCTCTTTCTCCTGCTCAAATACTTCACTAAGCTGGTCAACACGACAGACATTAGCAAACTGTCCATCAGGTTTAATCAACTTGGATTTGTAATCCACCAAAATATAGTGCCTTACCTCTTTTAGACCATGATAGCCTAAGCTTTCTAAAGCTTTCAGCAAGGTGGGCTCATGCCGTTGAGACTGCTCGATTGGAGAAGGAATCTCTTTATATCCCTTCTTTTTTCCCAACCATAAAAACTGCCCTTTTTCGGTCACCTTTATCCCTGTTGAATAGGATTTTGTTTCAAATAATTTGATGATTCCAAACTTATTGACCAAAAGATGATCAATCTGAGCCACATCTTCAGTACCATCTTCTTGAGCAAGCGACAACCTCAAATCACTAATAAGATAAGCATCATTCTTGAGAGGCAGTTTACTCAAGTGGTAGTGAGCATTTTTTTCCGCACTATGCCCTTTCCTCAACTTTTTGATTTCTTGTTGAATGTTCTTCTTTTGATGCGCTGTTGCCATCGGGGAGTGAAGTAAATCCTCCAATATCGCAATGCGATCATCAATTGAGTCTGGCGATTTTAAAACAGTAATTTTTGACATCAATTCACCCCTGTTACAATTTCGTACAAATATCTTACTTTTTATACAAGTGCTTTGCACGAGATGGCGCCACGAATAAAAAAGGCTAAAATCTCCAGTCCCGCATTCAAGTTTTAGAAATAGAAGCTGTTATGATGAGTGCTTTCTCAAAACAAGGATACCATATCAATGTGCTTAATGATTGCTATCGCCGCACTTATTCTCATTTTTTACGGCAGCGAACGCCTACAAGAGGCTGTTTTTGCCATTCAATCCTCAGGTAATGAAGTTGTGCTCGCTCGGGACTGGGAAATTTTGACAGAACTTTGGCCTTTTCTCGCCGCTGCCTTTCTTCTCGGGGTTATTTTGGTGCTGATTTTGCTAAAATTCACCCCAAAATCAACCACGGAGTCTTAGAAGATGCACCCCGCTTTAAAACCGCTACTGGAAAACAATCGTCGCTGGGCAGACAAGATGACTGCCCAAAATCCTCAACACTTCCAGACACTTGCCAAGCAGCACACCCCCAAATACCTCTGGATTGGCTGCTCTGATGCCCGTATGCCCGCCAATGAACTGGTCGGTTTGGCACCAGGTGAAGTTTTTGTTCACCGTAACATCGCCAACTTGGTCAACTCCAGTGATATGAATGTGCTGTCCGTGATTGAGTATGCGGTGCAGGTGCTGAAAGTAGAGCATATTATTGTCAATGGGCATTATGGCTGTGGAGGCGTGAATGCCGCCCTGAGTCCACAGCCTGCTCCTGATATGGTCGAACACTGGATTCGTCCCATTAAAAAGTATCATTCAAGACTACGCCCGAGTCTTGAAGGCATGAGCGAAAAAGAAGTATCTGACAAGTTGTGCGAAATCAATGTCATTGAACAAGTTAGAAATATCTGCCACATTCCCGTGGTACAAAAAGCGTGGCAAGAGGGCGAAATCCTTACGGTTCATGGACTCATCTACAACATTGAAGACGGCATTTTACACGACTTGGACATCTCCATTAGCGACAATGAGACCGCTGAAGAGTTTGTACTCCGCAAGATTAAATAGCAGCAAATTTTATCTGCAACTCATCCGCTATTAGGCCCGCAAAGGCTTAACATTCAATAATGACACAAAGAGCGAAATCACAATGGTGCCAAATACAAAACAGAACACCCCATGAGAAGAGCTGACTAACCAAGTAAACAGATCAGCAGGGGTAAAGGCACCGTTCATGGTGAACTGGAGATTGATTGCCTGCATTAAACCATAGGGGGCATACTCCCCCGAAAAAAAGGACGGAATATCCTCGAATACCCCTCTAATCTGATAGATGCTAGCAAAAGCAAACATGGCGGTTAAAAAGTTGACCATTGCCAGTACAATCACACGACCCGTTGCCGATACCATCTTGCCTTCAGTGATCTTACAAATACCGAACAGAATCACCCCAATCTCTTTGTTCACAATGCCAAAAATTCTCAACAAAAGCACCCAAGTTATCCAGACGGGTAGCTCCACAAACAGCGTCAAGCCATATAACAATACCGAAAACACCAACCAACCAACAATATAGATCTCAGACAGAAACAGTCTCTTATCCCGTATCGCTTGCCATTCTGGTGTTTCTGCAACATAGTCTTGTTCTTTTAGCTTGAAATAACGATCCAACCAAAAATAGGGCGACAGCATATACACCCACTGAATTAACTGTTTCACCATGCCTGCTGTATTTAACTTCATCTAATTTAATCTCTTAAAAACAAACTTCTTGATTGGGTAATAATAAAGGCAAATCAGCATAAGCCTCTTGTACCTGCTCAGCACTTAAACCATGCCCCAAAATATAGCGATTCGGCTTATGCAGCCAAGGCATCATCTCTTCAAAATGGGCATGCCAAGGGTTTGGCTTTGGGCGAGCATCCATAATAAACACTTTGGCCTGATCCAACGTAGAAAATAATGATGCATCCAAGCGGCTGTCGCCTGTATAACCTAAACGCAGTTCACCCTTCTCATCCGTAATGAGAAACCCATAACTGGCTTCAGAGTGCACACCTGGGAAAAACTGAATGCGAAGCCCATACCCAATCGGAACTTGCTCACCCTCTTGAGCACTCACCCAGTCGGCTAATTCACTGGGAGACATCTGCTGATGGTGTTCTGCAATGCGATACCTTTGCAACCGCTCACTCACTGTTTCATGTGAAACCACTCGTTTTTTACGCCCTTTTGCCAACTCAACCCGTAATACCACGGGCAATTCACCCGCATGATCAGAGTGGTTATGCGTAATCACAATAGTTTCGGGGAAATCTCCAAAATGACGCACCACCTCACGCCCAACACCCAGTCCCAAGTCCACTAAACAGAAAGGCTCACCGTCATGCAATAACATAAAACTGCTACTGATCAACCCCTCATACACAAAAGAAGCCCCAGCTCCTACACCCAAAACCTGCAATGAAAACTGTCGCTGTGCCAAACCAACTCCTTCCGATTAAATTTTAAGAGAGCTTTGCACGAGATGGTTACACGGATAAAAAAGGCTAAAATTCCCCGTCTCTTCGTTGGAAAACTTGGCAATAGCTGGCTATTACCTGCATTTTCCGCCTCGATTCGAGAAATTTTATCTCTTTTTTCTCTCGTGCCCCACTCGTGCAAAGCTCTCTTTAAAAATACCATAGATTCTACGATATCAAGCCTTCCATTGCTGCGAGAAATAGACAACTCGCTTGACACACCTGTAAAACAGTGATTATATGCGTACTTTATCACCTTATTGATGGACACGCTTTAATGAGCATACAACAAATTCCCGCAAAAGATTTTGAAATCGCCGTTCTTGCCAGTTCTCTGCATACTCCAATCGGGGTGTTTTTTCGTGCTGCTGACTGTCCTCCTTGTGATGAGGTACAGCGTACCTTAGAAAAGCTAGCCCCTGATTATGAAGGACGACTGCATATTGCCATTGTGGACATTACCCAAGAAGGGGCTGATCCCATTTTGAGCCAGATGCAACTCACCTCCATTCCTGATTTCAAACTGGTCGATAAAAAACAGGTCATTGCTCAAGCCAAAGGGGTACCAACTGAAACCCAATTGCGAGAGCTGCTCAATGACCACCTACTCACTGAAGCCGAATACCGCCTGCAACTGCTGCAAAATCAAGTAGAACTCCTGCTTAGCTCAGAGCAGTTTGAGGAAGCGATGGCTTTGACCAAAACTTTTCAGCAAAAGCACCCAGAAGATGAAGCCGCCATGCTAATCGAGTTGGCGATGCTCATCCAAATGAACCGTATTGAAGAGGCCATTGAGCTGATGAACCAACTCCCCGACAGCCTGCAACAGAGTGAAAAAGCCGAAGGGGTCAAAGCGATGATTGCCAGCCTACAAACCACTCGGCATTAAACGGTCGAACTCTGCTTGACCATGCGTTTTGTTAAGATTCAGATTCAAGGGATTGTACAAGGGGTCGGCTTTCGCCCCTTTGTTTGGCAACTGGCACAGCAGTTTCACCTAAAAGGCTGGGTACTTAATCACGCCCAAGGTGTAGATATTGTCCTGCGACTCTCCCAAGCAAACAGCGACACTCTTTTAACCAAGCTCCAACAGGCATTACAAACCCAAGCGCCACCGCTTGCCCAGATCGAACAGATTCACCTCACTGAACTCTCCCCCGAAGTTGTACAGCAGCACTACCCACAACTCAACCATTGCGATGATTTTCAAATCCTCGCCAGTGATGACCAAGCAACCATGCACACCACCGTGCCACCCGATGCAGCGACTTGTCCAGCCTGTCTGGCCGAAATCAACGACCCCAATAATCGTCGTTACGGCTATCCTTTTACCAATTGCACCCACTGCGGCTCCAGATTTAGCATTATTCACGCCATGCCCTACGACCGCCACCAAACCAGCATGGCCACTTTCCCGCTCTGTTCAGTATGTCAACAAGAGTATCAAGACCCCAGCAATCGCAGATTCCATGCACAACCTAACGCCTGCCCCCAGTGCGGCCCCCAAATCGCCCTGCTCACGCCCACCGAAAAAAACGAAAAAAATAGCGAAAACTGGCAAAAATGCCAAAATTCCCAGTCCCGCTGGGCAGAAATCGCCTGTGACATGCTTTTAGCGGGGAAAATCTTAGCCATAAAAGGCATCGGCGGCTATCATCTCGTCTGTGATGCCGCCAATGATACCGCTTGCCAAACCTTAAGAAACCGTAAACACCGCCCCAGCAAACCCTTTGCCTTAATGGCTCCCAATCTTGCCACGCTCAAAACCTTTGCCGAATGTCCACCCGTCGCAGAAGCTTGTCTGACCAGCTCAGCCGCCCCCATTGTGCTACTGCCTCGCAAACCTCAAACTCCACCGCTATCGAATCAAATCGCACCACACCAACCCCGTTTAGGCATTATGCTGCCCAGCAATCCACTGCATCACCTGCTGATGCAACAGTGGCACAAAATCAAGCCTGAAGGACTGCTGGTCTTCACCTCCGCCAACCTCAGCGGACAACCACAGATTTATCAAGATGAATCCTTAGCAGACTTCACCCCACTTGCTGATGCCATCCTCACCCACAACCGTCCCATTTTACGCCGCTTAGAAGACTCCGTCGTCACCCTCAATGTCCCCCAAACCCGTATCCTCCCTTTACGACTTGCTCGAGGTTATGCACCGCAACAACTCCCCCTTCCCAAAGGTTTTCCAGCACGCAAAGCCCTTGCAGCGGGGGGCGATTTAAAAAACAGCCTCGCCTTTCAAAAAGGTCAACAGATCACCCTCATGCACTATCTAGGCGACCTTGAAAACTATGAAGTCCAAACCGCCTACCAACAAACCCTTGATGACCTGCAACAGCTCTATGACTTCCAACCCGACCATCTCATCACCGACCTGCATCCAGGCTATTACAGCACCCAGTCGCTCACCCCCCGATTTCCCCAGCTCACTCTTCATTCTGTACAACATCATCACGCTCACCTCAATGCCGTTCTCTTGGAGCATCAAATTCCTTACGACCATCCACCTGTCATGGGCATTATTTTAGACGGCTTAGGCTATGGCACCGACGACACCCTCTGGGGCGGAGAACTGCTCTATGGCGGCTATGCCTCGGTGCAACGGCTCGCCCATCTCACCCCTTTCCCGCTATTGGGGGGAAACCAAGCCAGCAAAGCCCCTTGGCGCAATGCCTATGCCCTCTTAAAACCATTAGGCAAAATAGAAGATTTAATCGCACAATACCCTCATGTTGCCACCCTCAAGCACCTCCAAAACAAGCCGCTCGCCCTGCTCGATAGCATGCAAGCAGCCAACCTCAACTGCCCATTGACCAGCTCCACAGGCCGACTCTTTGATGCTGTCGCTGCACTGTGCAACCTGCATTTTGACCAGATCACCTATGAAGGCGAAGCCGCCATTGCACTCGAAAACCTGCTCACCCCCGCCCTACTTGAATCTCAACTGGCTCATGGCTACCCCATGCCCTACCAAGCAGGTCAAATCCAAACCATCCCCATGATTCAAGCCATTCTCAATGATCTGAACACCCAAACCGATCCTGCCATCCTCTCCGCCCGTTTCCATATCGGACTGGTCAAAGGGCTGCTCAATGCCGCACTAAACCTACACTCCACTCACCCCTTCACTCACCTTGTGCTTGGCGGCGGGGTCTGTCAAAACCAATCCCTCATCTGGCTATTTGAACACCTCACCCCACCCAACCTCACCCTGCTGTCCCCCCAAACCCTCCCCGCCAACGACCAAGCCCTAGCGATAGGACAGCTTGCTTCTGTTCAGACTTCCAGTCAGACGACTTAAATTCATTTACCTAAACAGAACTCATATGTCGATATTTTTATCAATTATCGACACATACTGATTGAGTGTTTATACTATCGACATATAACCAGCTTCCCTTACTGCCCCCTCCTTCAGATGTAGAGACCAAAAGAGTCCTCAAAGCCTGCATCTTGGCACGGGCAGCATTAGCAGAACTATGTGAAATCGGCGTGTTAAAAGAAGTAGAAGCAGGAAGAGAAAAACTATTTGTAAATCCTAAACTGCTTAACCTGCTAATGACAAACAGCTCCGAAGCAGCAACTTCTCAGCCTACTCCCGCCTCTATGGTATGATAAAACCTTTTCAACCAACGCTCTCAACCCCATGACCAACCAATTCCAAGAACAAGACTGGGTGCAGGTGCTGCAAGCGATGGAGGAGTCTTATGCTCAATCCTTGCAGTATCAAGCGGAGATTGAGGCAAAGAATGAGGCCTTAAACCAAGCGAATAACTTTATCTCAGGGGTTCTCTCGGCCATGTCTGACCTGCTGGTGGTGGTGGATGCTCAGCTCAACATCACTCAGGTTAACCCTGCTTTTCTAAAGCTGACAGGATTTGATGAATCCTCTGTTCTACAACACCCCTTAACCCAATTTATCCAACTAAAAGAGGGCGATTGTGAACGGTTTGCCCTGCAAGACCTGCAAGATGCCCAAGCTTTTTTAACCACTCAACACGGCAAGGTGCCAATCAGCTTAAACTGCAGTTGCCTGAACCCTGAACAGTGTGATTTTAAAGGCAAGGTAATCATTGCTCGCCCAATCGGAGAGCTGCTCACCGCCTATGAAGCCTTAAAAAAAGCCAATCAAGAGCTGGCCAACACCCGTGCGCAGATGATTCAGTCTGAAAAAATGGCCGCCCTCGGACGACTGGTTTCAGGTGTGGCACACGAACTCAATACCCCCATCAGTGTCTTGCAAGGCAACCTCTGGGCATTAAAAGACTACTTTGAAGAACTCCAACCCCTCCTACCCGCCTTTGAAACCACACAAGAGATTCTCGAAGACCTCCCCCCTCTATTTCAAGAGACCCACCAAGCTCTGCATCACATCAGCGACATAGTCAAAAGCCTCAAAGCCTTTAGCCAACCACAAAACCAAACCACTCAACCCTTTGATTTAATTGAAGTCTTACACACAGCTTTAAACTGGGTACTTGCCAATCACACCATCACCCCCACCCTAAACATCCAACTCCCTGAACAGCTCCCCCTACAAGGCAATCCTCAAGCACTGCAACAGGTACTGATCAACCTGATTCAAAATGCCCTAGATGCCATGCAACAGACCCCCCAACCACAACTCACCCTCTCCATTGAACCCCAGCCTCAACACCTATGCCTGCAAATCGCCGATAATGGTCATGGGATTGAAGAACAAGACCTCCCCCAAATTTTCGACCCCTTTTTCACCCAAAAGCCTATCGGGCAAGGCACAGGGCTAGGGTTAAGCATTAGCCGTCAAATCATCGAATCCATGCACGGCGAACTCACTGCTTGGAACCGACCAGAAGGCGGAGCAGTGTTTCAAATCACCCTACCGATCTCTGAACAGGAGGCAAAATGACACACACCAACCCAATCACCCCACCGCTATCTCAGCCCTTCAATATCATCTGGCTCCAATCAGGCGGGTGTAGCGGTTGCACCCTCTCTTTTTTAGGGCTGGAAGAGATGGACTTGATTCAGTGGTCAAAAAGCCTCCATCTACAATGGCTCTGGCACCCCTCTCTTACCGAACACAGTGGAGAAGAGACCCAGTCGGTATTTAACGCCATCTTAAATGACAAACAGCCCCTCCACCTGTTCTGTCTGGAAGGCTCTGTCATTCTAGGGCCCAATGGCACGGGGACTTTTCATCAAATGGCGGGCATGGAGGTGGCGACCAAAGATCTTATTCAACAACTGGCAAAAAAAGCCCATACCGTCATGGCCGTCGGCACCTGTGCTGCCTATGGCGGCATCACCGCCAGTGCACCTAACTTAGTAGAAGCCACAGGGCTACAATTTGACCAAAGCTTTGCAGGCAGCCTACTCCCTGCGGACTTCACCTCTCCTTCAGGGCTGCCCGTAGTCAATGTCTCAGGCTGCCCTGTTCATCCCGCTTGGGTAGCGGAAACCATCGGCTTGATTCGCTTTGGCAAACTGCAAGCTGATGATCTCGACCCGCTTAATCGTCCCCGATTTTTTGCTGACAAACTGGTGCATCACGGTTGCAACCGCAACGAATATTACGAATACAAAGCCAGTGCCGAAAAAGCCTCCGACCTCGGGTGCATGATGGAAAATCTCGGCTGTGTCGGTACCGTTGCCCATGCTGACTGCAACGAACGCCCTTGGAATGGACAAGGCTCCTGCACCAGCGGCGGCTACCCCTGCATCGACTGCACCGCACCCGATTTTGGACACCGCAAACATGACTACCAAACCACCCCTAAAATCGGCAAAATCCCCATCGGCCTCCCTAGTGACATGCCCAAAGCTTGGTTTATCGCCCTCTCCACCCTTGCCAAAAGCGCTACCCCAGAACGCCTCAAAATCAACGCCACCCAAGATCACATCGAAATCAGCCCAGAAATCAAAAGGAAAAAATTATGAGCAGAATCATAGTAGGGCCTTTTAATCGAGTGGAAGGCGATTTGGAAGTTCAGCTTGAAGTGGCTGATGAGCAGGTGCAGTCTGCTTGGGTGAATGCGACCCTGTTTCGTGGATTTGAGCAGATGTTACAAGGCCGCTCACCCATGGATGCCTTGGTCTATGCCCCTCGTATTTGCGGCATCTGCTCCGTCTCTCAATCGGTGGCGGCGGCTTTGGCGTTGCAACAGATTTATGATCTCACCCCCACGCCAAATGGGCAGACAGCCATCAACCTCATGCTCGCCAATGAAAATGCAGCCGACCTGCTCACCCATTTCTACCTCTTTTTTATGCCCGACTATGCTCGCAATATCTACCAACACCAGCCTTGGCACAGTGAGATGGTTCGACGATTTAAAGCGATGCAAGGTGAACACGCCGCCAAAGCGGTAGAAGCCCGCAGCCACTGGCTCAAAATGATGGGAACGCTAGCTGGTCACTGGCCACACACCCTCGCCATTCAACCAGGCGGCAGTAGCCGAGCCATTGAACCTGCCGAAACGCTTCAACTGCTCTGTCATGCCCAAAAGCTCCGCCATTTTTTACAAGAGGTACTTTTACAAGATACCTTAGAAAACATCCTCAATATTGAGGATGAAAGCCAACTCAAACAGTGGCACCAACAACACCCAAACAGCGATTTAGGGCTTTTCCTCACCGCCGTCCAAACACTTAATCAACAAACGCTAGGAGAGGTGGCCGTCCCACTGATGAGTTTTGGCAGTTTCCCGCTTGCAAACACCCCTCACACTCGCCACTTCCCATCAGGCATTGTCCGCTTGACTGACACCTGTTTGCAAACACAACCACTTAACCCCAATCAAATCAGCGAAGATGTTTTTGCCGCCAAATATAGCGAAAAATATTCAAATTCTGCCGAATTTTCCCAAAATCCCCAGTCCCGCTACATTCAATCGCCCTGGGAAGTTGCCTCCATGCCGCAGTTGGACAAGCCACAGGCTTACAGCTGGTGCAAAGCTCCAAGGCTGAAGGGTGAGGTAATGCAAACAGGGGCAATTGCACGGCAAATATTGGCAGAACAGCCTTTAATTCATGCACTGGTGCAACGCTATGGCAGTACGGTTTATACCCGCATGATGGCAAGAATGATTGAGTTGATGACCTTAGTCACCCTAACTGAAAAATGGCTCCAACAAGGATTTGAGCCGAAAATGCCGTTTATTGCCCCGCATCAAACCATTCAAAACAGCCGTGGAGTGGGATTGATTGAGGCTGCCAGAGGCAGTTTAGGCCATTGGATCACCATTAAAAATAACCACATCCACAGCTATCAAGTCATCGCCCCCACCACTTGGAACTTCTCTCCTCGAGATCACCTGGGACAAGCAGGGGCATTAGAACAAGCCTTAGCTGGCACGCCGATACTTCAACACAACGGACAACTTGAAACCAACCCCATCAATGTCCAGCACATCGTCCGTTCCTTTGACCCCTGCATGGTCTGCACGGTGCATTAAGGAAGTGCTAATTCAATCCCTTGGCTTCTGGGCAAGCCAAATTTTCAGCATCAAGGCATTTTTTCGCAGGCGTATGTCAATACGGCAAGAAAAGATAACGCAGAGGCTGGGAATTTGGCTTAGCCCCCTTCGGGCGGGGCTTTAAGGGGGTAGCTTCGTTGTTGGGCTTTTTGACAAGGGCTTGCCATTGCCTGCAAAGCCCGCCTAGAATCTACCCCCTTAAAGTCCCGCAAAAGCTCAAGCGATTGAATCAGCTCTTCCTTAAGGAAGAGCTGATTAAGTGTCTTGGGATAAAACCCCGACAAATTCATCCAGAGGCAACGGCTTATAGAAATAAAAGCCTTGAATCAATACCTCTTGACTCATATTGGCAATGGCTTCCAGCTCTTGTTGTGTCTCCACCCCTTCGACCACCACCTGCATATTGAGCGTCTGAATCAGAGAGATCATCCCTTCAAGTAGCTGCTGATCTTTCATCTCTGTCGAGATATTGCGTACAAACTCTCTATCGATTTTAATCACATCCGATTCAAAGCTTTTGATGTAGGAGAAGGCAGAATAGCCTGTGCCGAAGTCGTCAATATAGACTTTAAAGCCCATTTTTCTCAGCAAGCTCAGTTTTTCAGAGACCATATTTTTTTGAGCGTTAAAGGCTGACTCGGTAATCTCAAAATTCACTCGGCCATAAGCGTTTGGATAAGCCTTCATCAAGGCTTCTAAATCGGGGATAAACTGCTCATCATAAAACTGCTGTAAAGAGAGGTTAATAGAAACGCATGGAATGTGCGGATATTCCGTTAGATGTGTAAACACCTGCTCAATCAAGCCAAAGGTAAATTTAGCAATCAGCCCTTTTTTCTCAATAATGGGAATAAACCGAAACGGCGGCACCATCTGCCCTTGATAACGCCAGCGAGCCAACACCTCCGCTCCAACAACCTCTCCATTCACCGTACAAAGTGGCTGAAAATAGGGGATAAACTGATTGTGATGAACTGCCTCCACCACTGCATTGGCAAGCCGCACATCATCACTCATGTCCTCAAGCATTTCAGGTTCAAAAAAGACAAAACGGTTTTTACCCTGTTTTTTCGCTTCATACATGGCGTGATCAGAGAGGGTTAGTACCTTACTGGGAGTGGCCTCTTCTAAAATATCCGAGGTACAAATCCCAATACTGCAAGAGATATGCGCCACCTGATCACTGCCTAATATAATCGGCTCTTCAAAAGCTTGGATAATTTTTTGAGCAATTGATTCAACCACCTTAGGGGCTGCCGTCCCATTTAATACCGCCACAAACTCATCTCCACCCAAACGAGCAATAAAATCTGTCGCCCGTAGATGCTTTTTAAACCTTTCTGCGGCTTGAATCAACAATGCATCTCCCGCATCATGCCCCATGGTATCATTGATAAGCTTAAACCCATCCAAATCAATAAACAGTACGCTATATTGCACCGAAGCCGACTTAGCTTGTTCTGCCAGCAATTGCTTGAGATGTTCTTCAAAAGCCAAGCGGTTGGGTAACCCCGTTAATGTATCTCTCAATGCCATCTGCTTGAGTTGTGCGGTTCGCTCTTCCACCCGCTGTTGTAAAGAGCTGCGTTCAGCTTCCAAACTATGTTGCAGACTTAACAGTTCGGTAACATCCTCCATTAAAATTAACACATAATTCTGCTTAAGAATCAGCACTTTTCTTAGCTTGCACTCAATAAATTTGTGATCAAAAGTAATTTGATGCTGTGCAACCTTCTGTGTACCAGACAACATCTGCTCAACAAGCTGCACAATTTCTGGTGAAACATCCCCAAATAAAATGCCAAAGTCCTGCCCTTCTACCTGCGATTTATCAAAATGAAACAACTTGGTGCAGGCATCATTCCAGATCACGATTTTAAAATCCTGATCCACCACAATTACCCCATCATTGAGCTGTTTGAGAATTTCCGCATTACGAACCTTCTCAAAATGAATGGCTTCTAAGGTTTCCGTAACCTTTTTATACTGCTCAATCGCCGATTGAGCATGGATTTTAGAGGCCTCTTGCCAGGTTCGGATTTCATCAAGATACTGCTGTTCAGAGATATTCTGTGATTTTTTCATCATGCTTAGTGTAATCGTTCAGGCTGAGATTGCAATTGTGCCAGCCTATCCAGAGCCTGTGCTTGCCAATCTGTTGTTGTTTTTGGATTTAATGAAAACAGAGCCAAAGGTGGCGGGGGGTCTAATAGTTGATTCAGCGTATGCAAACCATAATAGAGTGCGGTATTGTGGTCATAATGCGTAGGCAGTGCCAACTGTAACTGTGACCAAGGAATCAAAGAGGCGTGC
>JALUXI010000040.1 GCA_027019045.1 Piscirickettsiaceae bacterium
CGCCATCACTTGGAAGATCGGGTGCTGATTCACGGGAATAAAACGGTGGTGTTTGCGGTTTAATTGCAGCCTGTGTGTTAACTGATGCGTTTTCTATGCTCCTCAAGTTTCAGGTTCATTTTGTCATTGATGCGGTTGAGGTCATCAAATAGGGCATCAGATTCATCTTCTACACACTGGAAGTCTTCTAGTAGGCGGTTGTGATGTGTCATCATCTCGGGTAGGCCGCCTTCCACAATTTGAACGGTATCTAATGCACACTCATGTAGCTTGGTGTGATGAGGTTCGATATCGATCATTTCTGGGTAGGTGTCTCTTAACTCCTTGGCTTTATCCGAGTAATACCACTGTCCAAAGGCACACTGGGTATGATCCACGAGTGGATACTCAATTTCCATAGCGTAAGCATTAGCATAGGCTTTGCGTTTAAAGATGATGTGGTTAACTTTGTTGATTGCAATAAAGAGGGTGGTGGCAATCGTATCGGCATAAGCTTGGGTAATGCCTGCATTTTGATCTACTAGCTGCATACGCTCCTCAAAGGCATGTAGGAAGTTGGAGACAGATTCCCCTACTTGACTGACTTTGGTGAGATTTTTAAAGGAGTCTTGGGCATTGATTTGTAGTGCCGTGATGGATTCATTGACTTCATTGGCGGCTTCTTGGGTTTTGTTTGCCAAAGAACGTACTTCATCTGCCACCACGGCAAAACCTCGCCCATGTTCCCCTGCTCGAGCGGCTTCAATCGCAGCATTGAGGGAGAGAAGGTTGGTCTGTTCGGCAATCTCTTTAATCAGGTTAATAATGGCATTGATGTCTTTGGTTTTTTGTTCTAATTCAACTGCCAGTTGGTTTGAGGTTTCGATATTGCGGCTCAGTTCTTGCGCTTGTTTCAGCAGCTGTTTGAGTTGCTGCATGCTTTCAGAGGCGACATCGGCGGCTTCTCCGCTAATCTCTTTGATGGTGTCGGCATGATGACCTGCATCTGAGACATCTTTTTGAATAATTTGCAGTTCATCAATCCCTGTACCTGAAACACGCTGTAAATCAGCCATGATTTTATTCTGTTCGCTGAGTTCATGGTTCTTTTTCATTTCTGCCAAGGGGATGGCAATTTTTTCAATAACACAGTGGTAGAAGCCTTCAAACCCTTCGGTCACAAAGGTGCGGTGGAATTGCCCCTTGGAGGCTTTTTCAATGGGGGCGAGGAGTTCACGCAGGAAGACTTCGGTGATGTCTGCATTGTAGTTAATGGCGCGCGCCAGCTCTCCCAGCACGCCTTTTTCTTTAATTTTTAGCAGGCGGCCATTCAGTTCTCCATGTGAATAGTCTTTGAGCATGGCAACGGTCTCATCGAGAAAACGCTCGGTTTGGTTAATCCCTAACCAGATCCAAACCATGATGCCAGCTACCACCAGCTCTAAAAGATTGGTCCAATCAAGTCCGTTTTCAATAATCTGTTTGATGACAACAACAGACATGATAAGGGCGGCAGATAAGATGCCGATGCGGGTTTTATCCAGTGAGGACCACTCAGAGGGAGAAAATAAATTCTTCATAACTCATTCCTTTTTCTTTCAATAGGGTGTTTAGGGCTTTTTCGCCTGCGTCAATTCCGCCTTGGGCTTCTGCTTGAAGTAAAGTTTGGTAAATGGGTTCTATGATAGCTAACTTGGCTGGAGTAGCAGGACGGCGGTCGGAGTGGTAGCCGATAATGCTCCCATCGTCGGTGCTAAAGGTGGGGGTGACATGGGCATAGACCCAGTAGTAGCCACCATCTTTAGAGCGGTTTTTCACAAAACCCCAGAACTCTTCGCCTGCTTGGAGGTGTTTCCAAAGCATATGGAAAACGGTTTTGGGCATATCTGGATGGCGCACCTTATTGTGTGGTTGTCCTAGGAGTTCATCTTCGGTATAGCCACTCACCTCAATAAAGGCGGGGTTGGCATAGGTGATGGTGCCACGGGTATCGGTCTTGGAGACCAGAAAGACCCCTGTAGGAAGTTTGTGTTCAATCGACATAGAGTTGACCCTCATTTTAATATTCGTTGATTTTTAAGCATTATTTGTGCCAATATTTCTCTCCATTGTTTTTCTGTTTGCTTTCTGTTTTTAGGGTTAAGTGTTTTCCAGTGGTGGTTTTGACAGAGGATTTGACAGAAGCTGTCGGGGAGTTGTTGAGCCTGTTGGGGGTGGCTCAGTGCCCACAGTTTGAGTTGATAGGAGATGGCTTCAAAGGGTTGGTGGTTAAGGTAGCCGTGAGG
The DNA here is from genome assembly GCA_027019045.1 of Piscirickettsiaceae bacterium. Lineage (GTDB taxonomy): Bacteria > Pseudomonadota > Gammaproteobacteria > Thiomicrospirales > Thiomicrospiraceae > JALUXI01. Next base: position 2,265 of record JALUXI010000040.1, read on the forward strand.
AAAGCCCGTTGGTGTAAAGTTGAGAGTGGCTGAGAGTGACCAGACGAGGGAGGCAGGAAGCTGGGCAAACTCTCGGTTTAATAGGTGAGCAAACTGGGGGCGATAGTGTTGTTGTTGCAGCTGGGTGAGTTGTTGAGCAGTGTCACTGAGTGGATGGATGAGGGTCAGTGCATGGCTGGCAGAGGCGGCATCTTTTTTGAGTCCAAGCAGAAGGGCGGCAAAATCTTGCCGCTGCCAAAATTGTGTTAAATCAGAGGTGGCACCAAAGCTGGTGGTGATGGCGTCTAGTTGTGTGGAATGTGCGGATGTTAGGCAAGTTTGCACCAGTTGTGAGCCAATACCTTGTCTTTGGTAGTGAGGGTCCACGGCGACTCTTAAGATTCGCCAGGTCTTGAGGGTGAGCCAATCAGGGTGTTGGGTGTGTTGGTAAAGTTGTTGGGGGACAAGGTGTCCACGAAAGCGCTGTTTTGGCTTGGGGAGGGGAAGGTTGCCCTCTTCAATGGCGAGTAGTACGCCTAGGATTTGGTTGTTGGCTTGAGCGATAAACAGATGAAGGTTGGGGGCGGTGAGCAGTTGCAGCAGGTCATTGGGTTGGGTTTGGTAGTGAGCATGGGTGAGCAGTTGCATCACCTGTTGTAGTTGTTGAGGCGTGAGAGTGGAGATAGATTGTTTTTGGTAAGTGAGGGTGGAGGGAACTGTTGTGGTGGCTTCAGTAGCTTCAAAGGGATTGGGGGCGTGGGTATCTAAGCAGAGCAGTTTTTGCAGCCCTTGTTCAACGGGGTCGTTTGCTGACCAGCGAATGGGGGTGTGGAGAGAGAGGTGTTTCCACTGATAGGGGGCAAGTGCTTGCTTGAATTTAATGCCAAACCCTCGTCCTGAGCCTTCATAGCCATGCAGGGTGGTGGCAAACACTGTGCGGGCAAAGCGGTGGAGGAGTTTTTCTAAAATCGGTAAGGGCAGGCTGGCGGCTTCATCGACTAACAGGAGGTCAGGGGTGAAGTCGGCTTCCAGTAGGGTATCGGGGGCGTAAAATTGTAGCTGGGCGGTGTGTCTATTGTTAAAAGTGACCGAGACTTGGGTTTTTGTCGCTGAAATGGCATGCAGGACTGGGGATTTTGGGATTTTTTTTGAATTTTCCACCATTTTTTGCTGATTTTTGAGTGTGGTTTGGCAGAACTGGAGCAGGGTTTGAATTTGTGATGCGTGGCTGGCGGTCAGGGCGATGTGGGTTTTGCCTTGGAGTAGGCAGTGGGCGGCGGCGATGCCGAGGGCGGCACTTTTGCCTCGTCCTCGGTCGGCGGTGAGCACCAGCGGGCGATGGCGGTGACCGAAGGCGACAGAGTGAATGGCATTAATGATTTTTTGTTGATCGGCGGTAGGTTTACCATTGAAGTCATTATTGGGATTGTCATTGAGAGAAGCTGAGGACAAAGGGAGGTTGGGGACGGTTTTGAACGGGGGAGGCGGTGTGTTTTGTTTGAGCCATAAGGTACCGTCAGCGTGAGGAGAAAAACAGTTGAGAAAATGCTGATGAAAGCCGTGATGAGCCGCTTCGGGGGTGAAGGGGAAGCTGAATAGTTTTTGAGTGGCGGGATTGGGGGTTTTTAAAAAATCAGTTTGTGAAGGGAGTCCGATAAAACAGAGTCCACCTGCGGTGAGGGTGCCTGTGAGGATGCCGAGGGCGTTTAGGTCGAGTCCCTCTTCGCTTTGCCAGCTAAAAAAGGCGTATTGATGGTTTTGTCCTAAAAGTTGGCAGCATTGCTTGGCGGTGATGGTTTTTAGGTTGGGGTGAGTGTTGGATAGTGTATGGGCTGGGGTGTCAAGCTGCAGGCAGGCTGCGTCAGGGTGTTGAGTCACCCAGTGT
>JALUXI010000041.1 GCA_027019045.1 Piscirickettsiaceae bacterium
AGGTTCCAGATTGTTTAAGTAGTTGGTCTACAAGGGTGGTTTTTCCGTGGTCAACATGGGCGATAATGGCGATGTTGCGAATGTGATCTGTTTTCATGTATCTCTCTGTATTGCAAGCCGATCAGCAAAGCTGAAATGTCTGGGCTGCAAAACAGAAAGATCCGTCCTTCGCAACCGCATGGCTTAGGTCTTAAAAAATGAGGCAGTATTATACTTGAAATGAAATGGGAGCGTGTAATTTGTTGAATGGCGTTAAAAAAATTCACTATGGCTACCAATGCGAGCGAGTTGAAGTCGTCCGTCTACTTGGCGATAGATAAGGACGGGATCAGGTTTAATATGGCAGTCTCGAAATCCCGACCAATTTCCAGAGAGCGGGTGGTCAACATATTTTTGCTCTAGTGCTTCGCCTTGTTGGAGTTTAGCAATCACACTTCCCACTTCTACAATATCTGGAATAGGTCGTTTTAAAATCTTTTTGAAGTCTTTTTTAAATTGTGTCGAATACTCAAGCGGGAAGCTGGTCATGGTGGTTGAGCTCTTCAATTAAAGCTTGAATATTGTCTGCTTTGTGCCCTTGATTTTGAATCAGTTCCCTCATGGCCGATTGGGTGGTGGCATTGGGTTGTGAGGATTTGAGTTCAAAGGGAATGCCACGATAGTTGATAACAGCTCGTGCAAAAAGTTTGATTGCTTGAGAAGGGCTGAGTCCGATTTCTGCACAAATTTGCGAAAAGGCTTCTTTGGTTTCATGATCTATACGAGTGCTTAAAGTTTCTGTTTTCATGGCGTGCGTCTCTATTTGTGTAACAATGTGAGACAAATTTTAACAATTTTTTGAGTTCTTATGGGTTATTTAGGAGGCTGGGGGGATATACCTAGCTTTTTGCAGGCTTCGACATAGAGTGGATAGACTTTTTGGGCGAATTTTTGTAGGTCTTTCATTCGACTTTTATTGGAGGGGTGGGTACTGAGGAGTTCGGGTGGGGCGTTTTTGGCGATTTTGGACATTTTTTCCCACACTTTTACGGCAGCGAATGGGTTGTAGCCAGCGCGGGCAGCGAGTTCGACGCCAATGCGGTCGGCTTCTCGTTCGTGGATGCGACTGAAAGGGAGGGTGAAGGTGACATCGGTGATAAGATTGACCGCATCTAAGTAGGGGCCTTTGATCCCCGTGCCAAGCGCGACGGCTTGAAGCCCAAACTGTTTGAGCATGGCTTCTGAGGCTCTTTCTCGGCCGTGCTCTCGTAAGGCATGAGCGATTTCATGACCCATGATGGCAGCCAGTTCGGCATCGGTGAGTTTGAGTTTTTTGATAATGCCGCTGTACACGACGATTTTACCGCCTGGCATACACCAAGCATTGAGCTCGGGGGAGTCGATGACATTGATTTCCCAATCCCATTTGGGGGCATCTTTGCGAAAAACGGCGGTTTGGGGAATGAGGCGTTTGGCAATGGCTCTGACACGGGCAGTCATTTTGGGATCGGGGTTGAGTGTCCCCGATTTTTTGGCTTTGGCGAGGATTTGTGCATAGGCCTTTTCGGCGTTCTGTTCCATCTCTTTTTCGGAAACGATGAGCAGTTGAGAGCGTTGCACGCCGACTAGGCCACTTTTGGTGGTTTGGCTGGCACAGCCAAAGAGTCCGCTGCTTAGAAGAGGGATGAGAAGGAGGGATAAAAAGATTTTTTGAAGACTTTTCATACCGCTATTTTACCGAATTGCCAGAAAAAGCGGCAAAAATTCTAAAATCCCCAGTCCTGCTTGTTCAAAATGGGCAGCGGGACTGAGGATTCTGACAAATGATTAACAATTTTATGCGGTTGTGTTGATATGGTTGCCAAGATTCGGTGGCAATCCCTGTGTCGTGGGTTGAGGACTGGGGATGGCTTGAATCAATTGCAAGGCATTGGCGGTTTGTTGATCCAGTGCTTTTTTAAAGACGGTGGTTTGTACTTCTGATAAGGTACTTGCTTGTTGTTGTGCATAGGCAGCAGAGACGGCACCATTGGCTGAAATATTAGAAATGTCCATGTTGTTCTCCTTGTTTTGGATTGGGGGTATAGAGGTTATCGACCGATTTTTTATGAACTTTAATCTTTTTTTACAGGGTTGAAATTTGAATTTCTGCCCATATTTAACAGGGCATTCAGAATAACAAAAGGAATCGGGATAGATGGAATATAAGGATTATTATCAAATTTTAGGGGTTGATCGGGGTGCAAGTGAAGCGGAGATTAAGAAAGCCTACCGCAAGTTAGCGGCAAAATATCACCCAGATAAACCCACTGGAGATGAAGAGAAGTTTAAGGAGATTAGCGAAGCCTATGAAGTGCTGAGCGATCCTGAGAAGAAACAGATGTATGATCAGTTTGGGAGTACGGGCGGCTTCCAAGGGGGGCAGCAGTTTGACCCGAATGATTTTGGCTTTGGTGGCTTTGGAGGCGGTCAAGCAGGGGGTGCAGATTTTAGCGACTTTTTTGAATCGTTATTTGGAGGCGGTCGAGGCGGCTTTAATGGCTTCGGGGGCGCTGGAGGCGGCTATGGTGGTCGGAGCTTCCAGCAGCGAGGCGAAGATCAGGTAGTGAAAATTTTGGTGCCACTGGAGGATGCGGTCAATGGTGCGGAAAGAACTTTGAATTTGCAGGTGCCGATCCAAGATGCCTCTGGTCGTGTGATCAATAAGCAGAAGACGATTAAGGTGAAAATTCCTGCTGGGGTGAAGCAGGGGCAACGGATTCGCTTGGCTGGACAGGGAGCGCCAGGTTATGGTGGAGGTGCAAATGGTGATTTGTACTTGGAGATTGATTTGCAGAAGCATCCACTGTTCCGTGTAGAAGGTGAGGATGTTTATTTAGACTTGCCTGTCACGCCTTGGGAAGCGGCTTTGGGGGCGAAGATTGAAGTGCCGACCTTAAAAGGCAAAGTGAAAATGAATATTCCAGCAGGTAGTCAGTCTGGCGCTAAGTTGCGAATTAAAGGTCGTGGTTTAGGGAAACATGGCAACCAGTATGTTGTGGTGCAAATTCATACGCCACCAGCGACTACGGAAGAACGGAAGCAGTTCTATGAAGAGATGGCAGAGAAGATGCCATTTAATCCTCGATCACACTTCTAAGTAGTTGCCAAAAGGCAAAATAAAAGCCCTCTTCGGAGGGCTTTTTTGTATGTGAGAATTATGCAGAAGCCAATTTGTCGAAGAGCTCAATATACTCTTCAGTGGGGGTTTCAAGCTCGACACCGATGTGTTTTTCTGGAAAGAGGTCGATACAGTGTTTGACTTCGGCTTTGAATTGAAAGTCATGATAAAGTTTTTGATCTTCAGGGACTTCAAAGTGAACCTCAATTCGATCATTGGGGTTGAGGGGGGCATAGCAGACAAAGCCAATACCATGAAGGGAAAGGTCTGTTATGGTAGCGGTATTTTGTTTATCGTTGACATATATCGTGATGGGGCGGTTAAAGGGAATTCGGGTATGGCGACGCTTTTCCTCAATCGCTTTCTGTTCGGCTAGGCTGAGTGTCATGGTTTCCTCTCTTATTTTTTATACAGGACTATTGTAATATAGAGTGTCATGGTTTTAATTATTTGATTGATAAAAGTTATAGATTGACAATAAGTTTTCTTTATGGAGGTTGAGGTGAGTATTCGTCAGTATAAAAACTGGATACCAAAGGTGGCAGAGTCCGCCTGGATAGATGATTCAGCAGTGGTGATTGGTCGGTGTGAGTTGGCGGAGAAGGTGAGTATTTGGCCGAATGCAACCTTACGAGGGGATGTAAATGATATTGTGATAGGGGCGCGTTCGAATATTCAAGATGGTGTGGTAGTACATACAACTCATGAGTCTGCGGTAAGTAAAGGGTCGAAATGTATTGTGGGAGCAGATGTGACGGTAGGGCATAATGCGGTGTTGCATGGTTGTATCATTGAAGATGAGTGTTTAATTGGCATGGGGGCAGTGGTGCTGGATAATGCGGTGGTGCAGAAGCATGTATTGGTCGGGGCGAATAGTTTAGTGCCGCCTGGTAAGGTGCTGGAGAGTGGCTACCTTTATGTGGGCTCTCCTGTCAAAAAGGCACGCCCTTTAACGGATGAGGAGAAGGCATTTTTTAAATATTCGGCGCAACACTATGTCGAGTTGAAGCAGGATTATCAAGAGGCATAAAGAATGATTATTTTACATGAAGCTTTGTGGGCGCAATTGGCTGTGGTGCTGATGTTGAGCTTTTTGACGGGTTCAGAGTTGCGAACCTATCAGTTGAAATATCACACTCAAGGCAATGAGCTGTTTTTCGGGACTGTTCGCACAATGAGTTTGACGGGGTTGATGGGGGCGGTGTTTTATCTGCTTAATCCTACGCTCTTTTTGCTGGGTTATGGGGCGTTGATTGCGCTCTTTTTGGTGTTGTATTGGCATCGTTTGCAGCGGCAACATAGTAGTTTGCTCTCTTTTTTGGTCTGGAGTTTGACCTATGCTTATGGTCCGATGGTGATGACACAGCCTTTTTGGTTGGTGGCCTCGGTGTTTGTATTGATTGTGCTGTTATTGAATGCAAAGGAGTCTATCAATGCGTGGTCTGAAAAAATTTCCAATGAGGAGTTGACGACCTTTGCTAAATTGATGCTATTAAGTGTGGTGATCTTGCCACTGCTACCTCATAAGAATATCAATGAATGGGTGCCGGTGAGTCCTTTTAAGGTGTGGTTTGCAGTGGTGGTGGTCTCCACGATCTCTTATTTAGGGTATGTGTTTCAAAAATATTTTTTCCAAAACCAAGGGGTGTTGGTGACGGGTATTTTTGGTGGACTTTACTCTTCGACGGCGACCACAGTGGTCTTGGCGAGAAAATCCCTGGAAGAGCCGAGAGTGAGTTATAAGATGACAGCGGCCATTTTGATTGCAACTGCTTTGATGTATTTCCGTTTGTGGGTAATTGCCGCGGTTTTTCAGTGGGCAGTGGCTTGGATCTTATTGCCTTATTTGGTTGGATTAGGAGTGTTGACGGTGGTGATTTCTATGGTTTATTTAGAAATGGAGCGCCGTACAGGTGCCAAAAAGGTGGTGCATAATACCAAGATGCAGAACCCGCTAGAGTTGAAGGTGGCGTTTATTTTTGCAGGGTTGTTTGTTTTAATGGCGGTTCTAACACAGGTGGTGATGCATTTTTGGGGAGATGCGGGGGTGAAGTATCTCTCCTTGATTGTGGGCTTTACCGATATTGATCCTTTTGTGCTGTCACTATTGAATGGGCAATATCATACGCCTATGGTGATGATTGCAGGGGCGATTCTGATTGCAGCCGGCTCTAACAATATGCTCAAAGCGGTCTATGCATGGACGCTGGGAGAACCGAGAGCAGGGCATTTTTCAGCCTATTGGTTGGTGGCTTTAGGTGTGTTGAGTATAGGGCTTGGCTGGTGGATGATGAGTTGAAGAGGGCAGCTTTGAAATAAAGGAAAATATAAGGGGCTTTAGCCCCTTTTTTACTGTCTGCTCGAGTAGGCGTTTATTCAAAAAGCTCTTGTGTCATCTCTTCAATTTTCTTTTCAGAGGCCTTAGGAATCTCAGGTGCATATTGTTTACGGAAGATTTCAAAAAAGGCGTTGGGAGTATCCGCTGGCACGGCTTTGCCTGTCTCTTTGTCGATGGGGACATTGACCAGCCCTTCCGGTCTTGGGAAAGGTTGATTGGGGCTGTCTTTTAAGGCTACACGCATATAGTCCATCCAAATGGGAAGTGCTGCTCTGCCTCCGACTTCGCTGCGTCCAAGTGTTTTCGGAGTATCGAATCCGACCCAGACGGAGGTGGTGATGTCGGGATTGAATCCTGAGAACCAGGCATCTTTTTGATCGTTGGTCGTGCCTGTTTTGCCCGCAATATCGAGGCGTTTTAAGGCGCGAGCTTTGCGTCCTGAGCCATATTTGATGACATCTTGCATCAGGCTAGTGGTAATGTAGGCGTTTTGTGGGGTGATAACTCTTTTGGCAATACTGGGGTCAGCCTCATTGCACTGTTCATGACAGGCGTGTTTTGGCTGGGCTTGATAAATAGGATTGCCGTTATAGTCTTTGACGGTTTTGACAAAGTAAGGTTTAATCAAGTAGCCCGTATTGGAGAAGGTGGCATAACCACGCACGACTTCCCAAGGGGTAAATTGAACGGTTCCCAATGCTAAGGAGAGGTCACGATGTTGGTTGAGAGCTTCTAAAGGGAAGCCAAAACGGTGGATGTACTGAATGGCGTATTTAATCCCAATTTGTCGTAGTAGGCGAATTGAGACGAGGTTCCGAGAGTAGGCTAAAGCTTTGCGTAGGCGTGTAGGGCCATAGAAGCGGCCAGAGTAGTTTTCAGGTCGCCAGATGTCTTCTAGGGCAGAATCATGAAAGACAACGGGGGCATCATTGATAGTGGTCGCGGCAGTGTAGCCCTTATTTAAGGCGGCGGAGTAGAGGAAGGGTTTGATATTGGAGCCAACTTGACGGCGACCTTGAATGGCGCGGTTAAACTTGCTGCGAAAGTAGTCATAGCCGCCGACTAAGGCTTGAATAGCACCGTCATTGGATTTGACTGAGATCAGTGCCGCTTCAGTGGTGGGGTTTTGAGCCAGTTGCCAATGATCACCCTCTTGGACAACATAGATGACATCGCCGACTTGAAAAATATCGGCTAGGCTTTGAGGCTTTTTGCCTTTTTTATTGACGCTGATAAAGGGTCTTGCCCATTTAAGATGCTCAAAGGAGAGGGTAATCTGTTCACCGTTTTTAAGAAGTACACTGGCTTGAGTGGGCATCTGTTGTGGCATCATGCCTGTCACAATGCCGACTTTAAGGTTGGCGTAGGTTGGGATTTTATTGAGGGTTTGTTTCACCGTTTGGACATCGACCAGTTGAGTCGGTGTTAGGTGGGTAATGGGTCCCCGATAGCCATGACGGCGTTCATAGGCTTGGAGTCCATGAGCGACCGCTTGATTGGCGGTGGTTTGGAGGTTGCTGTTAAGCGTGGTAATCAGTGTCAGCCCTTGGTTGAGTGCATCCTTGCCGAAGTGTTCAATGGCAAAGTTGCGTGCCATTTCGGCGATATAGTGCGCTCTGACTTCTATACGAGCGCCTGTTACTTTAGCATGAACGGGTACCGATTGCGCGGCTTTCATCTCTTCTTCGGAGATGTAGCCGTTTTCATACATTCTGCGCAGCACATAGTTTCGACGCAGTTTGGCTCTTTTGGGGTTGGCAATGGGGTTGTAGCGAGAAGGGGCTTTAGGAAGGCCGGCAATCATGGCGTACTCATCTAACGAAAGCTGGTCAATGGGTTTGCCATAGTAGGTTTGAGCGGCGGCAGCGACACCATAAGAGCGGTAGCCTAGAAAAATTTTGTTGAGATAGAGTGCTAATATTTCGGGTTTGCTGATCTGTTGTTCAATTTTAATTGCAAGAATGATCTCTTTGAGTTTTCGTAAGTAGCTTTTCTTTTTCGTCAAAAAGAAGTTGCGCGCCACCTGCATGGTAATGGTGGAGCCGCCTGATTTTTTGTGACCTGTCGTTACCAATTCATAGACCGCACGCATTAGTCCCTTAAGGTCTACGCCGTGATGCTCAAAAAAGTGTTCGTCTTCAGCAGAGACAATGGCTTGAGTCATGCGTTCAGGAATTTGAGTATAGTCGAGCGGAATGCGTTTCTCAGTGCCAATTTCGGTAATCAGTTTGCCATCTGAGGTAAGAATGCGTAGCGGGACTTTATAGGTAACATCCTTTAATGAAGATGCATCGGGAAGGGTTGGGTAGAGGGTGGCGGCATAAATCAGTAGGCCGATAACTGGCAGAGAGCCTAAGATGAGCAGCCAAAGCAGCATTCGTTTGAAGCGAGATTTTTTGACTTGAGGGTTTTCGTTTGAAGGCTCGGCGTTTGACATGGAGAGTTTCTTGTTTTGCATCAATTGACGGAGTGAGAATTATAGCAAATACAAGAGGATGACAGTATGACAAAAAGAAAACCCAGCACGAAGGCTGGGTTGAGTGTTCAGAAATGCATGGAATCTTAATGCTTTTTATAACGACCTGTTTTGATGTCGCCGTACATTAGGAATAGGTTTCCACCCACAATAATGACAATAGCGGCAATCACGGCAAATTGGGCAATGCCAACTTGTAGCGATTGTGGCAAGATGCCGGCCCAAATGCCAAGTAGGACGGCTAATGGGATAATGACTGTGATGGTTAGGACGATCAATAGGTTGATAAAGTTTTTCATTTTTTACACCTCAGATAATTTTATTTGTATTTCGGGCAAACTATACTGCATTCCAAGTGAAGAATTCAAATAAAAATCCTTTATAAAGCATAGATTTTTTATTTAAATGCTGTTTTTTTGATTGATATCAAGTTATGAGTGGTATTTGGGGCTTAGTTCCACGACGGCATCAATAAAAGCACCGACCGTTTCAGGATTGATTTCTGGATGAACACCATGTCCTAAGTTAAAGATGTGTCCTGCGCCTTTGCCATAGCTTGCAAGCACATTAGCGACCTCTTGACGGACTCTTTCAGGCGAGGCGTAAAGTACGGTGGGATCCATATTGCCTTGCAGGGCAACTTTGTCACCCACTCTAGCACGGGCATCGGCTAAATTGAGTGTCCAGTCAATGCCAAGTGCATGAGCGCCTGTGTCTGCCATCTGTTCTAACCAGAGCCCACCGCCTTTGGTAAAGAGAATAACGGGAATTTCACGACCTTCGCGTTCTTTTATCAAGCCATCCACAATTTTTTGCATATAGTTGAGCGAGAACTCACGGAAATCTCGAGGCGTGAGGACACCTCCCCAAGTGTCGAAAATTTGTACGGCTTGGGCACCGGATTCGATTTGGGCATTGAGGTAAGTGGTGACTGAATCGGCGAGGGTGTCTAAAATTTGATGGAGCAATTTGGGGTTGTCGAACATCATCGCTTTGATTTTGGAGAAGGTTTTGCTGGAGCCGCCTTCCACCATATAAGTAGCAAGTGTCCAAGGGCTACCAGAGAAGCCAATCAGGGGCACACGGCCATTGAGGGCTTTGCGAATAGTGCTGACCGCATCCATGACATAGCCTAAATCATCATGCATATCGGGCACAAACAGTTTATCAGCGTCGGCTTGGGTACGGACAGGGCGATCAAAGACGGGGCCTTCTCCCGCTTCAAATCGTAATCCAAGCCCCATCGCATCAGGGATGGTTAGGATGTCGGAAAAGAGAATGGCGGCATCAATGGGGTAGCGTTCAATGGGCTGAAGGGTGACTTCGCAGGCAAGTTCTTTATTGCGGCACAAGTCCATAAAAGAACCCGCTTTGGCACGGGTGGCACGATATTCTGGCAGATAACGCCCCGCTTGCCGCATCATCCAAACAGGTGTGCGATCGACAGGTTGTTTGAGAAGGGCGCGAAGGAAGCGGTCGTTTTGTAGTTCTGCCATGAGAATTCCTTGTTTTTAACATCAAAAAAAGCATTTTAACCGATGAAATAGGTTTTCGGGAATGCAAAATGACAAAATCCCCAGTCCTGGTCGCTTGAGATTGCAAGCAGGACTGGGGATTTTGGGAAAATTTGAAGGTTAGCGGCGTTTTTTGTAGTGAGATGTGTCGTCGTGAAGTGCATCAAGTAGATTGATGGCATTGGGGGTTTGGATAATGACATACATGGCTTGTTTATAGATAAAGCCATAGCCTCTAACTTCGGCGGTTTTGCCTTCAAGCGCTTTGACTTTACGGAAATCAAAGCGGTGCCAGTCTTCAGGTCTGACCCGAATGCCGGTGGTATCCATATTGATAATGTAGTTGTTGGAGGTTTTCCAGACTTGTTTGATGGGGCCTTGGATAATACGAAAGCCAATATCATCTAGTGCCAGTTCTGAGCTTTTCACGAGAGGGAAGTGAAAGGTAGGGTATTTCTGCTCAACGGCCCAGAGTCCAACGACATTTTTCCGTGCATCGGCTTCCGCCTGTAGGTAGCATTTGGCGTGACGGTCATTTTCTGCTTCAGGAAGAAACAGCCCTAAGCCTTGTTCTAGCATCAGTTTTTCAATGGAGATCAGGCGGTCGCCCTCTTTGACATAGCCATGCATACGGACACGAAGGAATTTGTCGACTTTGACCTTATCATATTCAATCCCTACTTTGAGGTCGTGGTCAGCTAAGATGCGGTTGAGGGTAGTTTGGGATTCCTTTGCTAGCGGTTGACCTTTTTGGAAAAACTTACTTTTTTTCTCTCTGAGTGGAGCATAGAGACCATTGAGGAGGTAAATCACATTACCGCTGAGCATTTTATTGCCAGAGAGGGCATAATCCATTTTGACCCATTTGTCTATTTTAACGGGTTGGCAATCATCTTCTTTGGCCCAGACGAGGTGTGAAAAAAGTGGAAGTATAAGTAGGATAAAGAGGCGCACAGACAGTCCTTAATTATTTAAGTGACAGCTATTTTACTGCTTGCCAAGGTTGGCTGCAACTGGTTAAGCAAACACGCCTTTGAGGACATAAAAAAACCGCCATAGTGGCGGTTTTTGAGTTGCAGTCGATTGAGAATCGATGCTTATTTGCGTAGCCCGTACTTTTGGCGGAACTTCTCAACACGCCCTTCAGTATCCACAAGGTTTTGCTGACCTGTATAGAAAGGATGAGAAGCTGAAGTCACTTCCACACGGATCAGAGGATATTCTTGACCGTCTAGGGTGATCTTCTCATCATTCTTTGGTTGAATGGTAGAGCGCGTTAAAAAAGTTTCTCCAGTTGAAATATCCTGGAAAACGACTTCATGGTAATCTGGGTGAATGCCTGGTTTCATAGTGACAATTCCGTTATCTAATTTTTAGAAAAAGAGGATTATAAAGCCAACGCTTTATAATCGCAAGGTTTTTATGCGTTAAATGTGCATTACCGTTTCATCGAGGCAAAAAGCGCCTGATTGGTTTTGCTCACTTTCATCTGTTCAATCAAGGTTTCAATCGCTTCCACTTCGTTCATGGACTGTAAGAAGCGACGCAGAATCCAGATGTTCTGGTACTCTTCTGGCGTGAGCAGTAGCTCTTCTTTTCGAGTGCCTGATTTGGTGATATTGATGGCTGGGAAGATGCGTTTTTCTGCAATATTGCGAGAAAGGTGCAGTTCCATATTTCCTGTACCTTTGAACTCTTCAAAGATGACCTCATCCATTTTGGAGCCTGTATCGACCAGTGCGGTGGCGATAATGGTCAAAGAACCGCCTTCTTCCACATTTCGAGCGGCACCAAAGAAGCGTTTTGGACGGTGCAGGGCATTGGCATCCACCCCACCCGTTAAAATCTTGCCTGAAGCGGGAACGACCGTGTTGTAGGCACGAGCAAGGCGAGTAATGGAGTCAAGTAGGATGACAACATCTTTTTTGTGTTCGACCAAGCGTTTGGCCTTTTCAATCACCATTTCGGCAACTTGGACATGGCGAGTTGCTGGCTCATCAAAGGTGGAGGAGATGACTTCGCCCTTGACGGTGCGTTGCATCTCGGTGACCTCTTCAGGACGCTCATCAATCAGCAAGACAATCAAGTAGCACTCAGGATGGTTTTCGGCAATCGATTGTGCCATCTGTTGCAAAATCACCGTTTTCCCCGATTTAGGCGGTGCCACAATCAAGCCCCTCTGCCCTTTACCAAATGGGGCAGCAATATCAATCACTCTTGGGGTGATGTCTTCGGTGCTGCCATTGCCCACTTCCATCCGTAGGCGTTCGGTGGGGTGTAGCGGGGTGAGGTTTTCAAAGGCGATTTTCTTTTGTGCAGCTTCAGGCGGCTCAAAGTTGATTTTTTCTACTTTGAATAGGGCAAAGTAGCGTTCGCCCTCTTTGGGTGGGCGAATTTTGCCATAGATGGTGTCCCCTTTACGGAGACCGAAGCGACGAATTTGGCGAGGTGAGACATAGAGGTCATCAGGCCCTGCCAAATAGGAGCCTTCTTCAGTTCGTAAGAAACCGAAGCCATCAGGAAGAATTTCTAATACCCCTTCACCATAGATGTCCTCACCGTTAGCGGCTTTGGCTTTGAGAATGGCAAAGATGATGTCTTGTTTGCGTTGGCGGGCGACATTGTCTAGACCTAGTTCGTTGGCAAGGTCAATCAACTCCGCAGCGGATTTCTTTTTAAGTTCGGATAAGTGCATAGTTTGTATCGATTGTATTGAAAGGTTGAAAAGGAAGGTTGGGTGAAGGGGGTCGGGCGTGAAGGCGTCACGCCCTGAAAAGATAAAGGTTTACAAGTTATTGTCTAAAAAACTAGTCAATTGAGATTTTGACAAAGCGCCGACTTGCGTTGCGTCCACTTCACCATTTTTAAATAGCATTAAAGTTGGAATGCCGCGTACGCCAAATTTAGGGGGGGTTCCTGGGTTTTCATCAATGTTAAGCTTCACGATTTTGATTTTGTCCGCATATTCAGGTGCCACTTCATCTAGGATGGGGGCAATCATTTTGCAAGGCCCGCACCATTCTGCCCAGAAGTCGACTAAAACGGGCTTGTCTGATTTTAGGACATCTGCTTCAAATGTCGCATCGCTGGTCGCTGTAATATGTTCGCTCATGTTCTCTCCTACAAGATATAATGTTTAGATTGTTTCGCCTTAGGCACCGCACAATGTAGTGTATTAACGGAAGATGTGACGGAAAAGACATCGTCAATTGAAAGGTGCTTTAACAGCTTTAGAATATATTGTTAAATCAATAGTTTTGTAATTATGACATTAACAAAGATAGATTTGCAAGCATAAACTCGGAAAATTTTTTAGATGGATATTTCACACATTATTGATGGATTGAATGAAGCACAACGCCAGGCGGTGACGCTGGAAGAGGTGCATGCCTTGATTTTAGCGGGGGCGGGCAGTGGCAAGACACGAGTATTGATTCACCGCATTGCGTGGTTGACGCAGGTGTTGGGCGCCTCTCCTTATAATGTGTTGGCGGTGACTTTTACCAATAAGGCGGCCAATGAGATGCGGGGGCGGATGGCACAGATGATTGGCAATCAGGCACAGCAGGTGACGATGGGGACTTTCCACGGTATTGCCTATCAATTGTTGCGACGCCACTATCGAGAGGCGAATCTACCGCAAAACTTTCAGATTTTGGATGCGGATGACCAAAAACGAGTGATTAAGCGGTTGCTGAAGTCGTTGGAATTAGATGAGGCACAGTATCCACATCGCCAAGTGCAGGCATTCATCAATGGTGAAAAAGAGGAGGGGCGGCGACCTCATCATATTGATGCGGGCTTTAACCCTTTTGTCAAGAAAATGGTGGAGATTTACCAAGCTTATGAGGAGCAGTGTCAGCGTTCTGGTCTGGTCGATTTTGCAGAGTTGTTATTGCGAGCGCATGAGCTGTGGTTAAAGCATTCAGAGGTGCTGGCGCATTATCAGCAACGCTTTCGCCATATTTTGGTGGATGAGTTTCAGGATACCAATAGTCTGCAGTATGCGTGGCTTCGAGTGCTAGCGGGCGGCACGGGCAAACTGTTTGTGGTGGGGGACGATGACCAGTCGATTTACGGTTGGCGAGGGGCGAAGATTGAAAATATCCGTCAGTTTGATCGAGATTTTTCTGATGTGGCGGTGATTCGTTTGGAGCAGAATTATCGTTCGACCAATACCATCTTAAAGGCGGCGAATGGCTTGATTGCCCACAATGAATCTCGCATGGGGAAAAATCTTTGGTCGGCGGGGGAAGAGGGAGAGCCGATTGAGATTTATGAGGCGTTTAATGAGGTGGACGAAGCTCGATTTGTCTGTCACCAGATAGAGAAGTGGTGTGAAGCGGGCGGCAGTCGAGATGAGGTGGCGGTGTTGTATCGTTCCAATGCCCAGTCTCGAGTGTTGGAGCAGGCACTGTTGCAGCAGCAGATTCCCTACCGAGTTTATGGCGGCTTGCGATTCTATGACCGTGCGGAGGTGCGGGATGTGTTGGCGTATTTGCGGTTGATTTTGAATCGAGCGGATGATGCCGCCTTTGAGCGGGTGCATAATCACCCACCCAGAGGCATCGGGGCAAAAACGGCGGATAAGATTCGCACCGTGGCACGGGAACAGCAGATTTCGCTGTGGGATGCGGCTCAGCAGTTGCTAGCACAAAAAGGGTTCACCCCAAGAGCAGGGACAGCAATACAGGGCTTTATGTCACTGATTGAGGATTTGGGGGACAAGGATACAGAAAGTCTGCAGGACTTGGTGATGCAGGTGATTAGTCGGTCAGGCTTGCAGTTGCATTTTGAAAAAGATACTTCCGAGCAGGGGCAGGGGCGGCTGGAGAACTTGGACGAGCTGATAAACGCCGTTGCCCAGTTTGAAACGCAGCAGCAAAAGGCACAAGCACAGGGCGACTTATCTGATGAGGTGCCGGATTTTGTTAGTGAAGCAGCGGCGATGGCGGATTTGGGCTTGGCAGAAGCGGAAGATGAGCATTTGCTTGCCGCCTTTTTGGCACAAGCGACGCTTGAGGCGGGTGAGCAGCAGGCGGATGAATGGGATTCGGCGGTGCAGCTCATGACGCTTCACGCCGCCAAAGGGTTGGAGTTTCCAAAGGTGATGATTGTTGGCATGGAGGAGGGGCTGTTTCCCTCACAACAGTCGCAAGAAGACCCCTTGAAGCTAGAAGAGGAGCGGCGGTTGGCGTATGTCGGGATTACCCGTGCGGAAAAATCTTTGACCTTGACTTATGCGATGCGTCGCCGTCTGCATGGCAGTGAGTTTTACCCCAAGCCGTCTCGGTTTTTAAAAGAGTTGCCTGAAGAGACAGTCCATTGGGTGCGGATGCAGAGCAGTGCTTCGGTACAGCCGACACAGTCAAGAGTCTCTTCTGGGTTTGGGGAGGAGCGATTGCAGGCGGCTTTACAGCAGCAGGCGGGGTTTATCCCTGGTGAAGCGGTGTTTCATCAGAAATTTGGTGAAGGGGTGGTGCTAGGGGTAGAAGGCAGTGGTGAACACGCTCGGATACAGATTGAATTTCAGCATGCAGGCACTAAATGGCTGGTGGCAGGCTATGCCAAATTGGAGAAACGCGCGTGCTGATGGTTGAACAGCTTTCTCGTTCGCCTTTTTTGGCGGAGGTGAGTTTTTCGCTAGCGACGGGGCAGGTTTATTGCTTGATGGGCCCTTCTGGGGTGGGTAAGTCGGTGCTGTTACGGGCTTTGGCTGATTTAGAACCGCATCGTGGGGAGGTCATTTGGCGTGGGCAGAAGCAATCTGCCATGCCCGCGCCTCAATGGCGACGCAAGGTGATGTGGTTTGGGGCAGAAACTGCTTGGTGGCATGATTCGGTACAGGCACACTTTGATGAAATTGCCCAGTGGCGTGTGCAAGTTGATCAAAGTTACGAAAACAACGCAGAAAAATCAGAAAAATCCCAAAATTCCCAGTCCTGCCTGTTTGCGGAGGACTTTCGGACGGATTTAGAGATGGGAATTGCCCGTTTAGGATTGACGATGCCGATTTTACAGAAGCCTGTTTGGCAGTTGTCGAGCGGGGAAAAGCAGCGCTTGGCGTTGTTGCGAGGCTTGTTATTACGCCCTGAAGTGCTATTGTTGGATGAGGTGACGGCGAATTTGGATGGAGAAAGTACGAAGCGAGTGGAAGCATGGGTGCAGGCGTTTGTGGCTGAGGGTGAGCGAACGGTATTGTGGGTGACGCATGATGTCGTGCAGGCGGCGAGATTGACCCAGCAGGTGTGGCATTTAGACAAAACAGGATTGCGGCAGGGATGAGCAAGTTTGTGGGGGTTTTGCCTGCAGAGGTGGCGTGGCAGGTGGGTGAAGATGGTAAGGCGGTACCTTGGTCGGCGGGGTTTGAGGATATTTACTTTAACCGTGCCTCAGGGTTGGCGGAAACCGATTATGTGTTTTTACAGCACAATGATTTGCCGCAAAGATTTAAGCAGGCAACAGGCACTTTTCGGGTCATTGAAACGGGCTTTGGCTCGGGATTGAATTTTTTATTGACCGCTCAACAGTGGCTGCAAGCGGCTCCTACTGAAGCGGTGTTGCATTATGTCTCGATTGAGCAGTTTCCGATGGCGGTGAGCGATTGGCAACGGGTGCATCAACAGTTTGCAGATCAACCGTTTTTTATGGAACTGTCTGAACAGTTGGCGCAGCAGTGGCCGTTTCGGCTGCCTGGTCGGCATGATGTGTGGTTAATGGAGGGGCGCATTCATTTGTCGTTGTGGTGGGGCGATGTGAATCGAGTATTGCCACAACTGCCTGATAATCTGCGAGCAGATGCGTGGTTTTTGGATGGGTTTGCACCGTCCAAGAATCCTGAGATGTGGCAGGAGATGCTTTTTAAGCAGATGGCTCGATTGAGTGGTGAGCAGACCACCTTTGCTACCTTTACCGCCGCAGGAATTGTACGGCGAGGCTTGCATGCGGCGGGGTTTGCGGTGCAGAAGGATAAGGGGTTTGGCAAAAAGCGGGAGATGCTATTTGGGCAGTTTGAGCCTGAACAGGCAATCTCTTACTTGAGTCAAACGCCTTGGTTCGCTTTGCCGCCTGCTTTGCCTGATGCCTTGCCGAAAACCGCTTTGGTGGTGGGGGCTGGGTTGGCGGGGGCGACACTGGCGTATGCCTTGGCCGAGGCGGGGTTTGCGGTCACGGTGCTGGAACAGGAGCCAACGCCTGCGGGGGCGGCAGGCAGCAGTGCATCGGGCAATGCGGCAGGGGCAATTCACCCTTTGGTGACGGCCGATTGGAATCTGCGGAGTCAGTTTTATCTGCAAGGCTATGAGGCGACTTTGCGTTGGCTAAAACCTTGGATTGAATCAGGTGAAGTGGAAGGCGATTTATCAGGCTTGGTGCAGCTGGCGGTGGAGCCGAAAATGCAGCAGCGATTGCAACAAGCGATAGAACGGGTGGGTTTGCCCGAGGATTTTGCTGTTTGGAAAACGGCAGCAGAATTAAAGGCATCGTTTGGTCTGGAGACGCCTTTTGATGGACTCTACTTTCCGCAAGCGGGCTGGGTGGTACCACGCAGTGTGGTCAATCGCTGTTTGCAACACCCGAATATCCAGTTGGTGACCGACTGTAAGGTGGAAGATTGGCAGCGAATGGATGAGGCGTGGCAAGTGAAGACGACGCAGGGTGTCTTTACGGCTTCGGTATTGGGTCTGACCACAGGCGCTTTGGCTGAGAAGGTGAATCAGCAATTACAAATGCCGATCCGTCCTGTGAAGGGACAGGTTTCTTCATTGGATGCTGTGCGCGTGGCGGAAAAGGCACGAGGCATTCAACCTGTGGTGACGCATCGGGGCTATTCGGTGTGGAAAAGAACGGCACAGGGGGATT
This sequence comes from Piscirickettsiaceae bacterium, assembly GCA_027019045.1. GTDB lineage: Bacteria > Pseudomonadota > Gammaproteobacteria > Thiomicrospirales > Thiomicrospiraceae > JALUXI01. The sequence continues at coordinate 17,328 of JALUXI010000041.1, forward strand.
TAAACAGCTTAGTCACAGGCGCAACTTTTGAAGCCCCCGATTTGTCTAAAATCCCCAGTCCCGAGGCAGATGATGAGAATATGAAGATGCTATTGGAGGCCTTGCCAGCCAGTATAAAGCCTTGTGATAGGGTGTCGGGGCGGGTGAGCTTTCGTCCCACCACGCCTGATCATTTGCCGATTTTGGGTGGCGTACCAGATGAGACATTTTTCCAAAAGCAGTATTTGAGTCAAAACGCCAGTAAAATGCCTAGACAGTTTCCACCGCAGCAGTATCAAACGGGGTTGGTGGTCTCTAATGGGCATGGTCCAAGGGGATTGATGTCGGTGTTTTTAGCGGCGGAAGAGATAGTGCGTCAACTGTTGGGGCAGGATTCATTATTAAGCGAGCCGACACGAATTGGCGTGCATCCAGCTAGGTTTAGGGTTCGTCAGTGGCGGCAGAGGCGGTAAAGATAAGTGTGATGTAGCGACTCAGCTCACCCTTTAAGTCTGGGCAGTTACAGTGTCAATTGAGTCGTTATAGTGTGATAACTGCTTGAGAATTCAAATGGTTTCATTTAAAGTGATGACTATTGAGAAGGAGGAGCTGAAGATGTCAATGCAGAAGAGGGTTTTGGGGGCTTTTTTAATGGGGGCGGTGATGACCCCTCTTTTTTTAGGTGGCTGCCAGAGTACACCGCCGAAGGCGGAACAAACGAGTGAACAGCCAGTATCGCTGTTGCCCGCTTGGTTAGAAAACCCAGTGACGACAGACACCCAAGCCGTTGGGATTGCGGATTTAGATCCCTCAAACCAAGCGGACTCAATTAAACGAGCCAAGCAGCAAGCCATTAAACAGCTGGATACGCGTTATCAAAAAGCATTTGTAAAACTTTATTCACAAATTTTTAGTGAGAATCAAAAAGGGTTAGCCCCTTTATCATTTTTGGAAAGAAAAACCCTTAATGAGGTTAAAAAGCACCTTCCTGCCGTGCCAGGCCCTGAATATGAAGTGGTCGACTTTTATGCAGATACTAAAGCGCAAAAGATGGCGGTTTTAGTTAAAAGAAAAGCGGTTTCAGTGGAAAATATCAAGCAACACTTTGCGCAACGGGATGCAGATTTGTGGCATTATCTGCATGTGAGCGAAAAGGGATCGCGCTTAAAACAGCTCATTGCGTTAATGCCCGTTGTGAAAGATTTGCTTCAAATGGCGAGATTGCAAGCCGCCTATCAAGTGATGACAGGGGAGCCTTTGCAGTATAAAGACCCTCATCTAGTCTCTATTTACAAGCAGCAGATTACGAAGTTATTTGATAACTTTTCTGTTTCTTTTGAAGCGTTGGATGCGGGCTCGGTTAATTATGATGAGTCATTGTTCAGTGCCTTGCAGAAAAATGGCTTAAATGTGAGCAGTATGATGCCTGATTTGACCATTCGCTATTATTTAGAAAAAGAGGCGATGCCGGCGAAGAAAGGTGGTGTAAAAGTCAGTGTGACTGGAGACTATGAAATGGTCAATGAGCTTGGAAAACGCTTTGCCGTCTTGAATTTGACCACCACAGGAGAAGGCAAGAAAGAGGCTGAAGCGGTTCAGCAGGCGATTGAAAAACAAGGTGCCCCGATTGTTAATCAGATTGTAAAGCAGTTGGCGGTGGCTAAGCAGTTGTGATTGAAGTAAAATAGGCGCAATTTTTTAAAAGGTGGATCGTAACGACTCAGCTCACCCCTGAAATCCGCCACTTCTGCGTTGGAAAATGGTCATTTACGGAACGAATATTTTCCGCCTTAAATTGACGAATTTCAGGGGCAATCTGAGTAGTTACGGTGTCAACTGAGTAGTTAGGTGAATATTGATATGTTAAAAAAATGGGTATTAGGCGCAAGTTTGTTGATGGGGACTTCTGTTGCAATGGCTGATTATGCAACGGGTCAAGCAGGTGGAAGTGTGGATCTTTCGGATACGGTCGCACATTTTGGAGTCTTTTCTTTAAAAGAGACGGCCGTGGATGTGACACGAGTCAGTGCGGGTTTTCTGTATAACGAGCCTGGCGATAAAATGTTGGATGCGGCGATTCAAGTGAACCGCAAGGGGCTGACAGATAATGAGAACCTTGAATTTGGTGTCAAAGCCAAAGCCTTTTATTTAAATCAACATACGACAAATAATGATGGATTTGGTTTGATGTTAGGGGTGACGGGGCGTTACTGGATGCCAACAGAGATGCCTTCGGCTGTGTTTGCGGAAATTTTACATGCGCCACAAATTGTTACAGGTGGAAAAGCTGATGATGTGACAGAAATGTTGGTGCGCGCAGAGCTTCGAATTTTACCTAAAGTGAATGCTTATATTGGCTATCGCTATTTAGGTGCAAACTTTTCAGGTGTTTCAAGCACCTATGAATTAGACTCGAATGTCCATATCGGGGTGTCAGTCGGCTTCTAGTAGGATTTAGGAGAAGGCTAGATAAGTCACAAACCTGCTTCGGCAGGTTTTTTTATGGGGATTTATGGACTAAAGCCAGGGATCTGGCTTGGATCGACTTCGTCAATTTGTTCAGGTTTGAGGTATTGTTTAGCGTAGTCTAAATAGACTTTTTCACGAACAAAAATATCAAACAGATCCGGATCAATATGCCCCTCTTTTTTGAGGAAGCCAAGAATGCGTAAGCTCTCAGAAAGAGTTTTGGCTTTTTTATAGGGGCGGTCACCTGCGGAAAGGGCTTCAAAAATATCGGCAATTCCCATTATTCGTGCAGGAATGGAGAGTTGTTCTCGTTTTAAGTGGTTGGGATAGCCTTTGCCGTCCATGCGCTCATGATGGCCGCCAGCATATTCAGGCACTCGTTGAAGTTCTTTTGGGAAGGGGAGCATGTTGAGCATATGGATGCTGATGGCAGCGTGGCTTTCCATGATTTTTCGCTCTTCATCATTGAGTGTGCCTCTTTTAATCTGGAGGTTGCGCTTCTCATCCTCTGTGAGTAGAGAGGCGGTTTCGCCTTCTAATGTCTGATAGGTTTGTTCATAAATCCCTTCTACAAAAGCTTCATCTGCTTCTTCTAAAAACTCTCCCCCAGCATTGATATTTTCAAGTCTTTGGAAAGTGTGTTGATAGGCTTCTAAAATTGTCTGCTGGGTTGCTTCTGGGATATCGGCTTGAGCGACCATTTCTTGATAAGCCTTTAAGGTGAGACGAGTTTTAACGAGTTCAATACGGTCAAATAGGGTTTCTAATTTGGTGGATTTGTCCATGATATAGTCTGGAATGGCCAGTTTACCCGCATCATGTAGCCAAGCCGCTGTACTCAGCTCATAATAATCATTTTCATCCATATGAAAATCTTTGAGTGAACCATAATCCACACGATCGGCTGCTTTTGCGAGCATCATGGTAATCACGGGAACTCTTTGGCAGTGTTTGCCTGTGTAGGGGGATTTTTTATCTATCGTGTCAGCAATCAGTTCAGAGAAGGAAGTGAATAGGTTTTTATGCTCATCAATCAATGCCTTATTGGTGAGGGCAATGGACGCCTGAGAAGCTAAGGACTTTGCTAAACTCTCGGCAGCTTGATCAAAAGGTATCACTTCATTGTGATCATTCTTTGCGTTGATGAGTTGCAAAACCCCAATGATGGTTCCTTCAAAGTTTTTGAGTGGAATGGCGAGCATCGATTGTGTTCGGTAATGCATTTTTTTATCAAATGCTAAGGCACCACTGAAATCAAATTTGTCTGATTGATAGATATCTGGAATGTTGACGGCTTCTCCTTTATTGGCGACATAAGCAGCCACAGCAGAGAGGTTCTCTTGTCTATTATCATTTTTTAAGGGGATAGGAGGAATAGGCACTTCTGGTGTGAAGATGCCACCCATCTGGATATTGAGGGTGTCATTTAGCACCACATCAAAGTGTAACTGTCCATTTTGAACCCGATAGAGGGTTCCTCCATCTGCATTGGTGAGCGATTTTGCTCCCTGTAAGATATTGCTAAGCAGGCGGGTGGTGTTCGTTTCTGCTGAAAGAGCAATCCCAATTTCATTTAGGGCTTCAATTTTTTGGTAGATAGAGTTAGGCATTTGCGAGATCTTTAAGGAGG